>JAISAN010000157.1 GCA_031266635.1 Treponema sp.
TTTCAGGTCAAGGCCGGAACCGCGGGCAATCTGTTCCGGAGGAAGCCCCATACACTTTAGCCGCCAGGCAATCTCCAGTTGGGCCTTTTTCTGTCCTTCCGCCAGACCCGCTTCATGGCCTTCCTCCCGGCCCTTTTCCAAACCCTGATCCAACCCCTGTTGCCGGCCCTGCTGCCGACCCTGCTGCCGGCCTTCTTCCAGGGCTTCGTCAAGCCGGGTCTTGTAGTCCAGATAGTCCATCGCCCGCTTCTCCCGCCACAGCGCCCGGGCCCACTGCTCCTTCTCCCGATTCATCTTCTTTAACGCTCTCTCCGCATTCATGATCCCTTCCTCCTGCCGGGCCAGATCCGCTATCAGCCCCCCCATCCCTTCCTCCCCCCGGTACTTTAAGTATATACACCACTTCCGGTCTCCCGGCAAGCGCGAAAGGCTTCCGCCCCCCGCCAGCCCCTTTCGCGCTTCCCCTTCCAGCTTCGGCAGCTCGTAGAACCGTACCTCCGCCACGCCGCTTAACTGGTCATGTTCGGTCTCCTCCCGCATCGTGTAGCGCCGGGGCAGTTTGGCGCTCCCGGGAAAAAGAATGCTGTCCAGAAAAAATATCTGGTATACCCGTTTTACTTCCCCGTACTTCCGGCCCCGCCGGGCCTGGCCGGATAGAAGACGGGCCGCATACACCGCCGCCCGGGTCTTCAGGTCGTCATCGCTTTTCCCCGCCTGCATCTCAATGTCCGCTTCTTCCCCGTCGTTGAAGCTGGCGTGGACATCCAGGCGGACGGTTTTCCCCATCAGGTCTTCGGGCCCTATTTCGCTGTTCCGAACTGACAGTTCCCTGACGGGCCGGTGGATACAGTCCGAGATGAGGGAGCGGAGGGCGTTTCGGGATTCCGGGCTGTCGCCGCAGAAGAGGGCTTTGAACACGATGTCCAGGGTAAGGTTGAGGGGCCTGCCCTGTTCGGCATTTTCCCTGGCCCGCCGTTTGAGTTCCGCGTCAAGGCGGAACAAGGTGAAGAATGAAGTTTTCATGCCTATATAAAGGCGTTACTATGCGTGGCGCTTGAGTTTTGGGGAAAATATTTTGAAAAAAGTTCCCGTCGGGGGAGGCAAAGCCCGTTGGCCTTTTGCTGCCGTGGAGCCCGCCCTTGCTGGGGAGCCGCCCGCCTCTGTCGTGGAACCCGCCCCTGCCGGGGGATCGATCAAGACCGGCAGATCAAAGCTTTAGCCCGTCAATGTATTTTTGCAGGCACAGTTTGATATAGTGGTGAATCACCAATTTGTTGCCCTGATCGATTTTTGACGGATCAAACAGGAGAATCCACACGTCCTGGTCATCCCCCCGCCTGCCCATCAGAACGGCATCGGTCATCACCATGCCGCCCCGGAGCTTCAATTGCACATTCCGCAGTACCGAATTGGCGGGCAGGGCGGGAAGACCGGAGACCCGCACGGCGATCCCCGCAGAACTGATGTCCAGGATCTTGCCCTGAAAAAAACCTTCCGGGCTTTTGTAGTTCATCGTGGCGTAGCTGTCATTTTCGCAGGAAGCCCGGATGAATTTTCGGCGGCCCCTGGCTTCATTGGCCTGCAGTGCGGCCAGAATGATTTTGGTGCTTTCCTGGATTCCCAGTTTGAGCTGGATATACCCGCAGGGCACGGACAGCTTTATGAGGTATTTTTCCATCAGCGCCCGGTCCTGGTTATACGAAAGAATCCCCAGCCTGACCTGGGCGGTTTTGGGATTTTCCTGCAGGGCCCGGATATAGGCTTCCCATTCGGGCTCCCGCAGCCCCTCGTCAATATTGACAAACATGATGGAATCGGGAAACCGCTCCAGAATTTTGACGGCCCGCCTGTGATCCTGGAGGGTGTAGGTTTCAAAGCCGCTCATGATAAGGACATCCAGCATCTCTTCATGGATCACGCTGTGGGGATAGAGGAGAAAAACCTTTTTGCCCAATATGACTGCCCCCTGTTCCATACGTTTATTATACACGAAGGCGGAGAAACATGGAAGCAAGTGGGCTGTCAATCCGGTATGGACACTGCGGCATGGATACCGGACAACAGTGCAAACTTGACAAAGCCGCAGGCCGTGGTTACAGTGGGGCCATGAAGCGGGTTTTTTTTCCGCTGCTTGTGGCGGTCATGTTTTTCCGCGGCGGGGCGGCTGTTTCAACCGCCCAGACCCTGAAGCCCTTTACAACCCTTCGGGTAATTCAGACGGAATTTTTCGATATCATCTATCCCCCGGCTTCGGAGCCCACCGCCCGGACTCTGGCGCTTCGGGTGGATCCGGTTTACCGGCAGGTTTCCGCGCTGTTGGGAATCTCTTTTGACCGGCGGGTGCCGGTACTCATTACCCCCCATACGGATCAGTTCAACGGCTATATGGCTCCTCTGCCGTATCCCCATATCGTCCTCTACGATACCCCCATGGACATCGGGTGGACCAGTTTTGAAAATTCCCTGGAGAGCCTTTTCCTCCACGAAATGACCCATGCGGTCTCCCTGAATACCCGGAACGCTTTTTACCGGGGGCTTTACCGTATTTTTGGGGGTTGGGCCTTGCCCGCGTTGCTTACCGCCCCGCTCTTCATGGTGGAGGGGGTAACCGTAAGTTTTGAAAGCCTTGGCGGATTCGGCAGGGCGCATGATCCCCTGATTCGGCAAAAGCTGCTGCAGGATATATATGAGGACGCTTTCCTGAGCCCCTTTCAGGCCGCCGGGGTGGATGAATACCCCCATGGCCGGGGGGCCTATTATGAATACGGCGGCCTCTTTTCCGCCTGGCTGCAGGGGAAGTACGGCATGGAAAAATACGCCCGGCTCTGGCAGGCCATGGGATCGGGGCAGCGTTTTTCATTTTTCTTTTATAACAGCGGCTTTTTTTCTGCCTTCAAAGAGGTCTACGACCTGCCTTTTTTGGATGCCTGGAATGATTTCAGAAGTACCCTGGTTTCGGAGACCCCGGTATTTGAAACTATCGAAGAAAACCCCCTGCAACGGGCATACGAGGGCGTCCGCGGCTCTGGCCGGAAGCGGCAGGCCCTGATTACGGCTACCGCCGCCGGGGCTGGCCGGGTGTTTTTTCTGGACGGGGTAGCCGGGAAAGCGCTGGCCTTTGATCCCGGCTCGGGAAAAACCAGGGCGGTTCTGCCGGTGGATGCCGGCGCTTATGGGCTGGATGTCCCGGCGGACGGCGGGCGGCTGCTGGTTTCCTCCTATCGGTATACCGGCAGCCTGGCCAGGGCGGTAGTTACCGAATACCCTGTCGCCGGAGGCCGGAAACGGGTCTGGGAGGGGCTTTACAACGGGCGTTATTTCCGGGACGGGCTTATCGGGTTGAGTTCCACCCTGCACGGGAATAATCTGGTTTTCCGTTCCGCTTCCGGGGATGAAGAAGTCCTGCTCCGGGGCAGCGCCGAACTGCTCTATGCAAGTCCCGCCGCCCTGAACGACGCCTGGATCGCCTTTATCGCCGCCAGGCGGGGCGTCCGGGAACTGTGCCTCTATAATTACCGGACCGGGGCGGTATATACCCTTTCGTCCGGTTTGGAGGATGACGGGGACAAATGGCGGTACATCCGTTTTCTTCAGGCTTCCCGGGGAGACCGGGCCTCCGGGGGACGGCTGTTTTTCAGTTTTAACCATGACGGGGGAATGTATAAACTGGGGATGGTAGACCTTGGGGGCCTGGGGGAAGACGCGCCGCCGGACACGCTGGAAGCGGTATTTACCCTGCGGAATTTCTCCGGCGGGGTGTTCCTGCCGGTGATGGTGGAAGATGTCATTTATTACCGGGCGGCCTTCTCCGCCTGGGACGCCCTGCTGCAGTACCCCGAAGCCGGGAGCGCCCTGGCAGGACAGGAAACCCGTCTGTTTCTCCGGCCCTGGACGGCGGCGGAACTTGCCTCGGCAGGGCGCGCCTCGGCGCCGGCTACGGAAGAGCCTGTTACCACGGCGGCTGCCGGGGCCGGGATTGCCGGGGAAGACCCGGCCTCTGCGAGCCAGCCGCTTCCCCCCGGCATGGAAAGCAGGCGGTATTCCCCCTTTCCGTATCTGAATCCCTTTCGGCTCTGGATGCCCCTGCCCCTTGTCCGGTTCACCGGGGAGAGCCTGAGCCTTGACGGGGGCGGCCTTTTTTCCATTATGCAGGATCCGGCGGATCTTAACCAGATCGTTCTTTTCGCCTTTATGGATGTCGACTCCCTCATGGCGGCGGTGAATCTGCAATGGACCAATCTGGGCCTGGGTTTTCCCCTGACCATCGCCTTTTCGGATGACATTGTTAAAACTTCGGCTATCCCCTACCGGCTAACCCGGGGGACTGTTTCCGGCTCCCTGAATTTCGGTCTGGGCAATGAACGGCGGCGTTTGGAGATCATGCCCGGCCTGGGGTTCAGCCGCGCGGCTCTGGACCGGGGGGACGGCTCCAGCGCCTATACCTGGGAACCCGGCGCCCCTTATTACAGCGCCGTACTGGGCCTGGGCCTGTCAAATCTGCGGCGCCTTAACTGGGAAATGTTCGGCCAGGGGGCGGCCCTGGCGGGCTATGGCCGTTTTTTGCTGGCCCCTTCGGTTGGTTTCCGCTTCGAGGCTATCCTGCAGACCGCCTTTGAGCCCTATCTGCCCCTGAAGCTCTCCTTCTATGGGGCCTGGGATGAAAAAGGCATGGACCTTCACGGGAATTCACGATACTATACTACCAGCGTCTTTAGCTCCATTGCTTCAACGGAGTACCCCGGCGGGGAACTGTCCGCCCTGCGCTGGATCGGGGGCGGTGAAGCGGAACTGCGGCTCTTTTCCCTGGAGCCCCGGAAGAATCTTTCTCATCTCTACTATAACCGTTTCTTCGGGACGCTGGCCTACCGGGGGGTTTTGTACCAGGATCCGGGGCTTTCCGCCGCGGAAGGCTCCCCGCTGGGGGATGATTACCGGCTGGGCCAGTCCCTGATACTCAAGCTGGGCGTTACGGTTTCTACCATAGTGGTTACTTTCATGCCCATTAAACTATCCGCCTGGATCTGGGGGGCCTGGAAATTCCCGAATATGAATGACGGCAAAAACAACGATTGGGCCATCGGTTGGGACTTCGGGCCGCGTTTTTCGATAACGTATTAAGGGAAGCAAAGTTAAAACGCTGGCTTTTTCCGCTCCCTGCATTACACTTTTGATATGAAAACAGTGAAAGACAAACTGGTGCTGATCACTGGGGCCGCCGGAGGCATCGGGCGGCTTATGGCCCTGGATTTTGCAGGCCGGGGCGCCAAAGTGGCGGCCTGGGACCTTAACAGGGAGGCTCTGGACCGGCTGGAGGCCGAGGCCCGGCAAAACGGGCTTGCTATCTGGGGTATGGTCTGCGATGCCGCCGACCGGGAAGCGGTATACCGGCAGGCCGGGGCCCTGATCGCGGAACTGGGGCCCGTGGACATCCTTGTGAACAATGCGGGGGTGGTTTCCGGCTCCCCCCTTCTGGAAACGGCGGATGAAACAATCCTGAAAACTTTTGCGGTGAATACCCTGGCCCTCTTCTGGACCTGTAAAGCCGTCCTCCCCGCCATGCTGGAGCGGAACGCCGGGCATATCGTCAACATTGCCTCCGCCGCGGGGATCATCGGCGTTACCGGTCTGGCGGATTATTCGGCCAGCAAATTTGCCGTTTTTGGTTTTGACGAAGCGATGCGGATGGAACTGCGCCGCCGGAAAAGCGCGGTCAGAACGACCGTGGTCTGTCCCTTTTTTATCGATACCGGAATGTTCCGGGGAGTGCGAACCCGGTTCCCCCTGCTGCTGCCGATTCTCAAGCCCGAATATGCGGCCCGGCGCATTGTGGGCGCGGCGCTGAAAGGCCGCCGCCGCCTGATTATGCCTGTCTTTGTGTATTTGGTTTTTTGGCTCCGGCTTCTGCCCACGGCGATCCTCGACGCGATGGCGGATTTTTTCGGAATCAGCCATTCGATGGATCATTTTACCGGGCGGACTCCGGCGGAGGGGCGCGCATAAATGGATGTGACGGAAATAGTCCGCCGGGCCCGGGAGACGCAGGCCCGCTGGGGGGAACTGCCGTACCGGGAGCGGGCCCGGCATCTGAAAAAAACGGCCCGCCGCCTTGGCGCGGAGGCCGGGGAAATCGCCGGAACCATCTGCCGGGAAAACGGCAAACTGCGGATCGATGCGCTGGCCGCGGAACTGATCCCCGCCCTTATGGCAGTTCGCTACTATATAAAAAAAGGCCGGGCCTTCTGCGCCCCCCGGCGGATCCGTGGCGGCCATCTCCTCATGTGCAACAAACAGAGCCGCCAGGTCTTCAGCCCCTGGGGGGTGGTGGGGATCATTTCCCCCTGGAATTACCCCTTTTCCATCCCCTTTTCCGAAGTGGTTATGGCTCTGCTGGCGGGAAACGCCGTGATTCTCAAGGCCGCGTCGCTGACACCGGGGGTAGGCCGGGCCCTGGCGGATCTCTTTGCCGCTGCGGAACTGCCGCTGGGTCTTTTTACCCTGCTGGAAATGCCCGGCGCGGAGGCGGGGCCGGCCCTTATCAACGCGGGGGTGGACAAGCTCTTTTTTACCGGGTCCAGCTCGGTGGGCCGGGAACTGATGGCCCTGGCCGCCCCCCGGCTTCTCCCCCTGGTGCTGGAACTGGGGGGCGCGGACGCGGCGCTTGTCCGCTTCGATGCGGATCTGGACCGGGCCGCGGCGGGGATTGTCTGGGCCGGGTTTGCCAACGCGGGCCAGTCCTGCGGCGGGGTTCAGCGGGTGCTGATTCACCGGACGGTGTACCCGGTCTTCCGGGAGAAGCTTGCCGCCCTGATCTCAGAACTCAGGCCCGGCAGCGGTGAAGAAGCGGATTTGGGCCCCCTCGCCACGGCCCGGCAAAAAGAACGGGTGGAACAACAGGTGGCCGCCTGCCTGTCCATGGGGGCCCTTGTTGCCGCCCAAAGCCCGGCCCCTGCGGTGGGGGCCGCCGTGGATCCGGGCCGTTTTTACCCCGCCACGGCGCTTACGAACCTGAGTCCCGAAATGCCCGTCATGGGTGAGGAAATTTTCGGCCCCGTGGTGGGGCTTGTTCCCGTGGCAGACGATGAAGAAGCGATCCGCCTCGCCAACGCTTCTCCTTACGGCCTTACCGCTTCGGTCTGGAGCCGGAACCGCCGCCGGGCCCGGCAAATCGCCGCCCGCATAAACGCCGGGGCGGTGATGATCAACGACCATCTGATGTCTCACGGTCTGGCAGAAACTCCCTGGGGCGGCTTCGGCGATTCGGGCCTGGGCCGGACTCACGGCGAACCGGGCTTTCGGGAGATGCTCAAGGCCAAAGTAGTGGTGGACGATCTTCTGCCGGGGGCGAAACGGGACATCTGGTGGCAGCCCTATTCGGACCGGCTTTCCCGCGGCCTTACGGCCATTACGGAATTTCTGGGGGGGCCCGATTTTTTCAGGCGGCTCCGGGCCGTCCCCGGTGTGCTGCGGGCCTTTTTCCGGTACTGGAAACGATAGGGGCCGGCTGCGCCGGATGCGGGTTTACTTGACCAGCAGCCCCGCCAGGGCGGGGATCGAGATAATGTTTCCCGCAGCGCCCCCCAGGGTAGAAAGGAAAAACACCAGCAAGGCCCGGGTGATCCGGTTCCGGTAAATACCCCGGAGACTGCTTAGGTCCCCGGAGAGGCTTTCCGTATCCGAAACCCTGGGCTTGCGGAGCCAGAGTTCGGTAAGCCCGGAAAAAAGACCCACGCCGACAAAAGGGCTCAGGGTACCGATGGGGGCTCCAAAAAAAGAAACCAGGATTGAGAGGGGATGCCCCAGCGCGACAAGGCAGCCCAGCGCCGCCAGGGAGCCGTTCCACAGGAGCCAATTGCGGAGCATGGCGAGGCTGAGTCCCGCGCCGGACTGGACAAAACCCAGCGCGATAAGGGCGACGATCAGCACCGGGATGAGCCAGGGCGCCGCGCGGGAGAAAAGGCCCGGCGGGGGGATAATATCCAGATGCGCGGTTTCCACGGCCTCCTCCCCGGCGGCGATTTTTTTCAGATGATCCTGCAGGCCGGGAAGATGCCCCGCCCCCACCACTGCGGTCTTCCGCCGGGCGCCGCCTCCGGCGGTCCATATCTTCGCCGCCAGGTAACGGTCCCGTTCGTCAATAAGGGTCTCTTTCACGCCGGGGAGGTAATCCGACAGTTCCGACATCATGCCGTCAAGCTCGCTGCGGTTTTTCAGATTTTCTATTTCCGCTTCGCTCATTTTTTCCCGGGTAAAGGCGCTGGACAACAGGGATGCCAGCAGCTTGCATTTGCTCCAGAGGCCGCAGCGGGCCCAGGCCCGGCGCAGGGTGATCTGGACTTCCCGGTCGCAGAGGGAGTGGGGGATTCCCAGTTCTTCGGCGGTTTCCACGGCGGTCTTCATTTCTTCGCCGGGCTTGACCCCCAGTTCATTTCCCAGGCGGCGCTGAAACCCGGCGAGAACCAGGTTCGCGATAAGGAGAAAGCCTTTGCCCTCTTTGAAAACCTTTGTTACGTCAAGTTTTTCCCAGCGTTCGTTTTGGGAAATGGCATTGTAGCGCCCCTCGTCCAGTTCCACGCAGACCACATCGGGCCTTGTTTCCCGAATCACCCGGCGTACCTCGGCGATGCTTTCCCGGGAAACATGGGCGGTTCCAATCAGAATGATTTCCTGATCCCGCAGGCGCAGGGTATACGTATTGCCGCCGGATCCGGCGGCGCCTTCACCGCCGGCGGTTTCATGCTCGTTTTCGTTTTCGTTCATGATGCTCCTAAAAGGCCGAGAGGTTCCGTTCCTTGATAATCCATTCATTGAGCCGCCATTCGGGGATGGCCCGGCGATCCAGATCTTTCACCTGCATAAAATATTTATCCGCCAGTGTCCGGTTGCCCCGGATGTCATAGTAGTTCGCCAGATAATAGAGCATCCGGGCTTTGTTGTCGAGGTTTTTTTCCCGGTCGATCCGGATAGCCACATCGTTGTCCCCCGCCAGGTCGTGGTAAAGCCGGAGCATATACCAGTCCAGCGATTCCCGTTCTACCTTCCGCAGGGCCTGTTCCAAAAACTGCCGGGGGTCGTTGATCCGCCCCGCCCGCATCCAGTTCATGGCCGCCAGCAGCGCATAGCCCTGTTCCGCGGGGGCCTGCCGGTAGGCTTCCAGAAAAGCGTCCCTGGCTTCGGCCCACTGGTGTTTCCGCATCTTGATGATCCCCAGTCCCTCAAAGGCAAAGTAATACTCCGGCCTGAGCCGCGCCTGGGCTTCGTAATCCTGTTCCGCCCCTTCGTAATCGCCGGTTTCGTCTTTAATGCCCGCCCGGTATACATAGGCGATAAACACGCCGGGGTTTATGCCGACGGCCCGGTTGAATTCGTCCAGCGCTTCGGGCTTCCGGTTCAGGTCGATAAGGGTAAGGCCCCGGTCAACGGCGATCCAGTAGTTGTCCGGCTCCAGGGCTCTGGCCGCGTCCAGGTCTTCCAGGGCTTCCTGGGCATAACCCGCCCCCCGGTAGAGCCGGGCCCGCTCGTGCAGGGGATTGGCCCATTGGGGAAAGAGCCGCGCCGCCCGGTTGAGGAGCCGTTCCGCGTTTTTGGGATTTTTTTCGTAGCGGTACACCATGGCCCGGCCTACCAGCGCCCTGCCGTTTTCCGGTTCCACCCGGAGGGCCCGGTCGTAGTAACCGGCGGCGGTTCGCAGCGACTGGCCCCCCAGGGCAATATCCCCCAGTTCCACCAGGGCCGCCGTATTTCCCGGGGCAAGTTTGATAATCCGTTCCAGGACGGCCTTCTGTTCCCGCTCCTTCCCCGCCGCCAGTTCCAGGGCGGAAAGGACGTAGAGGGCTTCCAGGTTTTCCGGCTCCCGGGACAAGATTTCATCCACGATGATCCGGGCTTCATCATGCCTTCCCGCGGAACTCAGAACCGACGCCTTGAGGAGCTGTATGGACGGCGTTTCCGCTTCCCGCTGATCGATCTTGTCGAAAAGCGCCAGGGCGCCGTCAAAATCCTGCCGTCCGAGCCGATCCGCCACCTGGGCTAAAATCGCCTGCGTGCCGGTTCTCCCGGAACCGGCGGACCGTTCCGCCGTCCCCTGTGTGGAAACGCAGGCGTTAAAAATTCCCGGCGGGATCAGCGCCAGGAATGCGCCGAAGATCAATGGTTTGAAAAAAAAGCCTTTTGGTGAACTGGTATTCATGGATATATATAGTATACAATAATCGCCGTACCGGCAAGTTGAGGCGCCGGTAAAAATCAGCGCGATGCAGGAAGGGTTTCTAAATTGATGAAAAAACCGGTATTTCCCCGGATAATGGGGCTTCTGGTTCTTTATGCGGGAATATTTGTTGTTCTGGTGATTATCCAGTTTACCCGGCAGGGAACTTTTACCCAGCGGATCGGACCGGCGGTGGTAAGCGGCCAGCACCGGATCGGCGAAGGGGGTGAAGAGCCCGCCAATCAGGAGGGAACGCCCCTGGAAGGAGGGGTCAGCGTTTTTTTTGGGGGACTGGAATTCCGGCTGGAGGAAGAGCCCGGTGAATTTGTCCTGATTGGCCGGAATGGGGAACGCCGCCCGGCGGCGCCCGAATGGATGACCGTATCCGGGGACAGCGTTAATTTTCGTCTTTCCGGCGGCACGGAGCTTGTCTTTGCCACCCGGAACGCCGGGGCCAACGCGGAATTGCAGATCAGCGGACGTTTTGCGGGGAACGCCGCCGGGGCCGATATTCCCTTCCATCCCCTCCGGTCTTCCCGGATCCGGGAAAATGGGGACGGGCAGTTTACCGTTAGCGTGTCGGGGACGGCCTATACCTTCAGCCGGCCGCCCGGCAGAACCGGAGAGGACGGGGGAACCGTCGTTCCCCTGCGGGCCGGGAGCGCCCCGGTGGTATACCGGGCGATGCAGGAGCAAAAAACCTTTGTTCCGGCGGATTTTGTCCTTCCCCAGGTTTCCGGTTCCCGTGCATACCGCGATGCGGTTTCCCGCTGGCAGGATCAGAGCTTTTCCCTCTGGAACCAGATCATCCCCAACCAGAACGACGAAGACCTTGTCATCGCCTATGCCGGGGAAGCGGTGCGCCGGGGTAATTTCCGGGCCGCGGTTTCAGCCGTGTCCCCCGCCTTTCTTGAGGGGTCCCGGCAGACCTATGAATCCTCGGTCTATCTGGGGAACATGATGCAGGCCCGCCAGTCCTTTATCGCCCTGGAGCGGGAAAAGATCAGCCGCCTCTCCCGGCAGATTGGCGAAAAGACCCCGGAATTTCTCCGGGAAAGCCATGTGTTTGAATTTCTTGCCTCCCGGACTTATGCGGACTTTATTGATGACGGGGCGGCGGTTGTCCGTTCCCTTGATCCTTCCGTCCTGACCCCGGAACTGGCCCCCGGCGTTTTTGAAGGCTGGCTGGATATGAAACAGTACCGGGCCCACACGGATAATCCTTTTGAGCGGCTCATCGATCAGGCCTGCTATGTGGTTTCCGAAGGGGTCAGAAGGGTTGATGAAATTTCCCGGCCCCAGGCGGACGGCGCGGTTCCGGCGGCGGGTAACTGGATCTTTGTGTTTCGGGGGAACAGCGCGGATATGGAACACAATCTCCGGCTGGGACGGGCGTTGATGCTCTGGGCCGAAAGCGCGGGCCGTAGCGACTGGGCCGGCCTGGGCCGTTCCCTCGTTGCGTCGGTTCTTTCCCTGACGGACGGAGCCGGAACGGTTCCCCGGTCCATCCAGGCTGCCGTGGATGGAGAAATTCAGGAAGCGCCGGGACAGCGGATCAGCGGCGCCCGCCTCTACCGGATTCTCGGACCCGGAGAGTATTACCCCCGTCCGGCGCTTGTCGGTTCCGGCGTCAACGGCATCTGGACCTGGACCGCGGCGCGGGACCTTACGGCGGTTCAGGAAAAAAACGTCTTTGACATTTCCGTATCTTTTCCGCCGGGAGAAACCCACTACATGATGATCCGGGGCATCCGTCCCTTTACCAAGATTCAACTATACAATATGGATTACCGGACGGATCCTGAATTTGAACGCTACGATTCTTCCGGCTGGGTTTATTCGGCCCCGGAACAGATACTGACGCTTAAAATGAAACACCGGGCCGCGGTAGAGCATATCCGAATTTTTTATGAAGACCCGGAGGCTGCGGAAGATATTCCGGAGACCGCCGAAGATAACGCCTAGCCGTGCCGCCGGTGTCCGGGGCCTCTTGATGAAGCACCGCGGATCGGTTATGTTACTGTATAAAGAAACACGCTGCCACGGCCCCGTGCCGGGCTGTGTACCCCATAATAAGGAGACAAACCATGGCCCAAAAAATCCCTACCCGGCTGTATCTTTCGGAGGATGAAATTCCTAAATACTGGTACAACCTCCGGGCAGACATGAAGGAAAAGCCCGATCCCATCCTCCATCCGGGAACCCTAAAACCCGCGGCGGCGGCGGACCTGGAGCCGGTGTTCTGCAAAGAACCGGTAAAGCAGGAACTGGACGATACCACCCGGCTTATTCCCATCCCTGAGGGAATTCAGGATTTTTACAAGGCCTACCGGCCCGCCCCCCTGATCCGGGCGTATTTTCTGGAAAAAGCCCTGGAGACCCCGGCGGAAATTTACTACAAATTTGAGGGCACCAATACCTCGGGTTCCCACAAACTCAACTCCGCCGCGGCCCAGGCCTTTTACGCCCGGGAAGAAGGGCTTACCTCCCTGACCACCGAAACCGGGGCCGGACAGTGGGGAACCGCTATGGCTATGGCCTGCGCCTTTTACGGCCTCAAGCTTACGGTTTACATGGTCAAGGTCAGCTCCGAGCAGAAACCCTACCGGAAGGCCCTGATCGAAACCTACGGGGCGGAACTGATCCCCTCGCCGTCGGACACCACCGAATCGGGCAAAAAAATCCTGGAAAAAGACCCCCACACCGGCGGTTCTCTGGGCTGCGCCATTTCGGAGGCGGTGGAAAAGGCGGTAAAAACCGAAAAATGCCGCTACGTGCTGGGAAGCGTTCTCAATCACGTATTACTGCATCAGTCGGTGATCGGTCAGGAGGCCAAAGCCGCCCTGGACAAATACGGCATCCGGCCGGACATTATCATCGGCTGCGCCGGAGGCGGCTCCAACCTTGGGGGCCTCATCGCCCCGTTTATGGGAGAAAAAATCGCGGGTACATCAAAAACCCGGTTTATCGCGGTGGAACCCGCTTCCTGCCCGTCCTTTACCCGGGGCCGTTACGCCTACGACTTCGGGGATACCGCCAAAACCACCCCCCTGATGAGGATGTGCACCCTGGGGAACGGCTTTATTCCCTCCGCCAACCACGCCGGGGGTCTGCGCTACCACGGCATGAATTCGGTATTGTCGAAACTCTACCGGGACGGCCATCTGGAGGCCCGTTCCGAAATTCAGACCGACGTCTTTGACGCGGCGGTCCGTTTTATGAAAACCGAAGGAATTCTTCCCGCCCCTGAATCTTCCCACGCCATCAAGGTTGCCATTGACGAGGCCCTGGAGTGCAAGCGGACAGGAGAGAAAAAGGTGATTCTTTTCGGCCTTACCGGCACGGGTTATTTTGATCTGACCGCCTACATGGCCTACAACGCGAAAACCATGACCGATCATGTACCCACCGATGCTGAACTGGAACAGGGTTTCGCCACGCTGCCGGACATTCCCCAGAACAGATAGGCAGGGTGAACGCGACACGAGGGACTCGCCCTACGGGGAACGGCATCGTGTCGTTCCCCCGCGGGCCGGCCTTTTGACTAAACATCCATCCGTGGATGTTTACCGGCCCAAGCCTGCGGCTTGAACCAGCCGTCAAAAGGCTTCGAGTCCCTTAGAGTTTAGGTGAAATTACAGAAAGGCCTTGCCTTTCTGTAACGCAAACCGGCTTTGCCAGTTTGCCCCGCGACACGAGGGACTCGAACCCCCCACCTGCTGCTTAGAAGGCAGCTGCTCTATCCGGATGAGCTAGTGTCGCAAAATAACTGTTTAATCCTATCATAACTAGGGAACATCTGAAAACCCCGTGTATTTTCAGATGTTCCCGTTAATTATTATCTCAAGTCTCTGGTAAAACCTACATAATTGTAGTAAAATGCCGGCATGGAAACAGATGCGGCTGCTGGGATGGTGGAAATCCGGGGCGATATTCCTGAACTTGTGCGGGAACGGGCGGAATATGAACTGCTTTTTGATATTGCCCGGACCTTTGATAAACATGTGGAGCTGCGGACCGCATTGGGGCCTCTTTTGAGCCTGCTGGAGCTGCGGGCCGGATTGAGTTGGGGTATGGTAACTCTTCTGGACCGGGCCACAGGACTTTTGAAGATCGAGGAGGCCTTCGGGCTGAGTCCTGAGGAAAAAGATCGGGGAGTTTACCGCCTTGGGGAAGGGCTGGTGGGCCGGGTTTTTGAAACCGGTTCTCCGATAACCGTACCGGATCTTTCCCGGGAAAGCCGGTTTCTCAACCGGGCGAAGAACCGGAACCAGGCGGATATGGCGGGGCTTACATACTACTGCGTTCCGGTCCGGTCCCGGGAGAACGTGATTGGAACCCTCAGCGCCGAACGGCGGATTCAGGGAGGGGACCAGGAAGTCTGGATGGAACAGGACCGGTCCTTTCTGGAAAAGGTTTCTTCGATAATAGCGGACTCAGCGAAACTCCGGGAACGTATCATGGAAGAGCAGTACCGGCTGCGCCAGGAGGACGGCGGGCGGTCCGGCGGGGGCCGGAGCCTGCAGGGGCTAAAAGAGCCGGGTACCCGGGAGCAGGGGGGGAAAATTGCCCCGGGAAGCGGAATAATCGGAACCAGCAGCGCCATGCGGGGGGTCTACGATATGATCTCCCAGGTGGCCTCCAGCGGCGCCACCGTGCTGATCACCGGGGAAAGCGGAACCGGGAAGGAACTAATAGCGGCGGAACTGCACCGGCTTTCAAAACGGGTGGATGCGCCTCTGATTAAGATAAACTGCGCTGCCCTTCCCGAATCAATCATCGAAAGCGAGCTTTTTGGCCACGAAAAGGGGGCCTTCACCGGCGCGGTCAAGGACCGGAAAGGCCGTTTCGAGCTGGCCCATAAGGGAACGCTCTTCCTCGATGAAATAGCGGAGCTTTCCCCCCAGATACAGGTAAAACTTCTCCGGGTGCTTCAGGAACGGGAACTGGAACGGGTCGGGGGAACTTCCACCATCAAGGTTGATGTCCGGCTTATCGCGGCTACCAACCGGAATCTTGAGGAGGAAGTAAAGCAGGGCCGGTTCCGGGAAGACCTCTACTACCGGCTTAATGTATTTCCCCTGCATATTCCTCCTCTGCGGGAGCGGAAAAGCGACCTCATCCTTCTGGCGGATCATTTTGCCGAAAAATACGCGGAAAAAAACAGCAAATTGATTAAACGAATCTCCACCCCTGCCCTGGATCTGCTGACCAGCTATTCCTGGCCTGGCAATGTGCGGGAACTGGAAAATTGTATTGAACGGGCGGTGATCCTCTCTACCGATATGGTGATCCACTCCTATAACCTTCCCCCGAGCCTCCAGTCGGCGGTTTCCACCAATACGGAACCTACCACCACCCTGGAGGCGGCCCTTTCCCGGCTGGAAAAAGAGCTGATCGTGGAGGCCCTGAAGATCGGCGACGGCAATATGGCCGCCGCCGCCCGGCGGCTGGGGATCAGTGAACGCCAGATGGGGCTCCGGGTTCACCACTATGGGATCAACTGGCGGCTTTTCCGCTCAACAAAAATGTAGGAACCCCGGAAATTTTCCTTCATTAATGTAGGAAAATTTCCGGGAACCGCCGTAAAAGGGAGCCGGAAAATTCCCCGGAACCCCCTGAGCCTGAAGAAATCACCTGTTATTATCCACCATAAGGTCCTTACTCACACTTTTTTTGGAAAAACCGGCGCCGGTAAAATAAAATTCGCAAAAATACCGTTTTAAATTCAAAGTTGGCATGATTCCTGCTTTTAGTGAAGGAGAGGCGATTTTGAAAACGCCTCAACCCATAAAATGCCGGGCCGGATGGATTAGTATCTGTGGGCTTTGGAATTTTATCATTTTTAAGGAGGACAGAATGATGCGAAAGAAAGTGCTTGTTTTTAGTGTCCTGTTCCTGTGTTTGGGTATTACCCTTTTTGCACAGGAAGGAACCGGACCGGAGGCCCTGGGTTTTTCAATAGACCTGGTCTGGATGTTCCTTGGCGCGATCCTGGTTTTTATTTTCCAGGCCGGTTTTGCTCTGGTTGAGACAGGATTAACCCGGGCGAAAAACGCCACCAATATCACCATGAAAAATCTGATGGACTTTTGTTTTGGTGCGATTGTGTATTGGGCGATTGGCTGGGGGCTGATGTGGGGGAAAAACGCGCTGGGCGGGTTTGTCGGTACGGATCAGTTTTTCCCGGCTCCTATGGGCTTGGATATTGAGTCCGCCGGTTTTTACAAATCCTGGTTTTTCCAGGTGGTTTTTGCCGCCACCGCCGCCACCATTGTATCCGGCGCTATGGCGGAACGGACCCAGTTCAAATCGTATCTCATTTATACCTGTTTTATTTCGGCGTTTATTTATCCCATCCAGGGACACTGGATCTGGGGCGGCGGCTGGCTGGGGGAACTTGGCTTTCACGACTTCGCTGGTTCCACCGTGGTCCACTCCGTAGGCGGCTGGGCGGCCCTGATGGGCGCCATAATACTGGGGCCCCGGCTGGGTAAATATGTCAAGGGAGCGGACGGCAAAATTTTGGTAAAAGCTTTTCCGGGGCATAATATTCCCTTTGCGTGTCTCGGCGTCTTCATCCTCTGGTTCGGCTGGTTCGGGTTTAACGCTGCCTCCACCGGTACGGCGATTACCAATTCCGGTACCATTTTCAGCGGCAACCTTATCGCCCGGGTCGCGGTTACTACCTGTCTGGCCCCTTCCGCGGGGGCACTTGCCGCAATGTTTACATCCTGGCTCTGGTTTAAAAAACCTGACTGTTCCATGACGATGAACGGCGTCCTTGCCGGGCTGGTAGCCATTACCGCCCCCTGCGCGGTGGTATCCCCCGGAGCCGCTATTGTTATCGGTTTTATTGCCGGTATTCTGGTGGTACTTTCCGTTGAATTTATCGACAAAATCCTCAAGGTTGATGATCCGGTAGGGGCCGTTTCGGTTCACCTTACCAACGGTATTTTTGGCACCATTGCGGTAGGCATCTGGGCCAACGCGCCGGAAGAGGGAGTTTTGGGACTTCTCCACGGCGGCGGATTTACCCAGTTGGGTGTTCAGTTATTGGGGGTCCTTTCCGTCGGCGCCTGGGTGGCGGTTGTCAGTCTTGTCCTTTTCTTTGTTATCAAGAAGACAGCCGGTCTCAGGGTAAGCGCGAAAGAAGAAATCATGGGTCTTGATATTTCGGAACACAAATCCGAAGCCTATACGGGCTTCCAGATCTTCAGCAATATGTAAGGAGGCGGGAAAATGAAATTGATAATTGCCTATATACAGCCTCATGCGCTGAATGAGGTCAAGCAGGAGCTTTACAAGGCCGAAGTATACAAACTGTCCATCACCAATTCCATGGGATGCGGTCAGCAAAAAGGGTATATGGAACACTACCGGGGTGTTGAAATGGAAGTGAATCTTTTGAAGAAGGTTCGCATCGAGATAGCGGTGAATGATAATTTTGTAAAACCTACGGTAGAAGCTATCATCCGCGGCGCCCGGACCGGTGAAATCGGCGACGGCAAGATATTTATTCTTCCGATTGAGGAATGTATTCGCATCAGGACCGGAGAAACCGGTTCTGTGGCAATCGGCTAAGAAGCGCTGAAAACCCGGACAGGGGGCGCTTCCCCATATCCCTTCCGGGAACAAAAGGAGTGAGGGGATATCCGGAATTTGTTCCGGATATCCCCTGTTTTAATACGTCCTTTTTGATAGTATGTCATGGACAGATTCTATCCAGAGTCATTTGAAATCATCTGAGGCGGTTCCAAAATTTCAGTTTTTGGAACAAGCTCATATCGCTATTTTTTTAGGAGGATCTTATGAGTTCGATAATTGATTTTACCAAAACCCCGGTGGCCGAAATGTACGGCTCCAACAGTTTTTCCAATGCCGTCATGCGCGAACGGCTGCCGAAAAATATTTATAAAGAGATCGTGGCGGTTCAGAACGGCGAAAAGGAATTGACCCTGGAAGTGGCCGAAGTGGTGGCCGCCTCTATGCGGGACTGGGCCATTGCCAAAGGCGCGAGCCATTATACCCACTGGTTCCACCCCCTCACGGGGCTTACCGCGGAAAAGCACGACAGTTTTATCGCCCCCACCGGAGACGGCCGGGTGATCATGGAATTTTCTGGGAAAGAACTGGTGAAGGGCGAGCCCGATGCCTCCAGTTTCCCTTCCGGGGGCCTGCGGGCTACCTTCGAGGCCCGGGGCTATACCGCCTGGGATGTAACGAGCCCGGCCTTTCTGAAACAGGACCCCACCGGCACCACCCTCTGCATACCCACCGCTTTTATCAGCTACTACGGCCACGCCCTGGACAAAAAAGTTCCCCTCCTCCGGGCCATGGACGCCCTCAATAAACAGGCCCTCCGGGTTCTCCGGGCGCTGGGGAATGAAACGGCCACCCGGGTATTCACCACCGTAGGCCCGGAGCAGGAGTACTTCCTTGTTGATCAGGCATACTACAACAAGCGGCCCGATCTGATGCTCACCGGCCGGACGGTTTTCGGCGCCCTTCCCGCCAAGGGCCAGGAAATGGAGGATCACTACTTCGGCGCCATCAAGGAGCGGGTCGCCGGATTTATGCGGGAACTCAACATGGAACTGTGGAAGGTAGGGATCGCGGCCAAAACCCAGCATAACGAAGTTGCCCCCAATCAGTTTGAGCTTGCCCCGGTGTACGCCGCTACCACCGCCGCGGTAGACGCCAACCAGATTGTGATGGAAACAATCCGCAGTGTGGCCCGGCGGCACGGCATGGAAGGACTGCTCCACGAAAAACCCTTTGCGGGGGTCAACGGATCGGGAAAACACAATAACTGGTCCATGTCCACCGATGAAGGGATCAATCTGTTTGAACCCGGCGAAAACCCCGAATCCAACGCCCGGTTCCTGCTCTTTACCGCCGCGGTGGTTGAAGCGGTGGATCGCTACGCCCTGCTGCTCCGCTCCTCGGTGGCCACCTCCGCCAATGATCACCGGCTGGGCGCCAACGAAGCCCCCCCCGCCATTGTGTCGATTTTCTTCGGCGGCCCCCTGACCGAAATATTCGACAACATCGCCGAGGGGAAAAGTTCCGGCAAATCAAAAACCGGCGAGAAAATCACCCTGGGGGTTACGAGTCTGCCCGCCCTGCCCAAAGATGTATCCGACCGGAACCGGACGAGTCCTTTTGCCTTTACGGGAAACAAATTTGAATTCCGTATGGTGGGGTCTTCCCAGTCCATCGCCACCCCCAACACCTTCCTTAATGTAGCGGTAGCCCAGGTGCTCTCTGAATTTGCCGATAAGCTGGAGGCCGTCTCCAAAGACAAAAAAAACGAGGCTATCCAGAATATCATCAAGGAATCTTACGGCAAACACCGGAAGGTCGTATTTAACGGCAACGGTTATACCGATGAATGGGTCCGGGAAGCGGAACGGCGGGGGCTGCCCAACGTAAAAAACGCGGTAGACGCCCTGTCCGTGTTGATCCGCAGCGAGACCGTCAGCCTCTTCGAGACCCATAAGGTCCTTTCCAAAGAAGAAATGGAAAGCCGTTACCACATCTATCTGGAAAAATATTCCAAGCAGATCAACATCGAGGCGGGGGTTATCATCGAACTGGCCCGGCGGTCTATCTTCCCCGCGGCAAGTTCTTACGCCGGAGCCTTGGCGCGGGACGCCGCCGCCCTGGCTGCCATTGGCGCCGCCAGCGCCTCCCAGGAAAAACGCTCCAAGCGGATCGCCGAGCTTCTGGGTGAGCTGTATGACGAAACGGCAAAACTGGAAGGCGTCCTTCTTGAAGCCCAGGGGATTGAGGACGCGGCGGCCCAGGCTAAATCCTATTTTGAAAAGGTCAGGCCCATCATGGACGCCGTCCGGCTTCGGGTTGACGCTTTGGAAAAACTGGTCGCCAAAGATTTCTGGCCCCTGCCGGGATATGAGGAAATGTTGTTTAAACTGTAATGGCAGGGGTTTTCCCGAAAACTGAAGTTTTGGGAAAGCCCCTGCTCTACTGCGTCCCGCGGCGCACTCACCCGGCTAAAGCCGGGCTCACTTTATTTGACCGTGACAGCTATTATTGAGCGCCGGGCGTGTGTTACTTTTTTTGAATAACAGCCCTTGGCGGGCTGCTTTTTCTGCGCCCCCTCAACATAAGTCAAATTATCTGCTATAGTGGATCCGGGTTCACCGGACCACGGGTCCGCGCTAACTGAGTTCTAATACTAGAGTTGTTCGGAAACTTCAGTTTCTGAACAACAATCGCTTAAAAACTTTTTAGGAGCTAAACTATGCAGAATTTTGAGTATTACAACCGGACCAAAATTATCTTTGGAAAGGGAACGGAAGACCAGGTGGGGTCTGAGACGGCGCAATATGTCCGCAGGATACTTCTCCATCATTCGGGAGGTTCGGCGGTAAAATCCGGGCTCCTGGATAAAGTAAAAAACAGCCTGAAGAAAGCGGGGGTTGAATGGGTGGAGCTTGCCGGGGTACAGCCGAACCCCCGGCTTTCCAGAGTTTATGAGGGGGTGGAACTCTGCAAAAAGGAACAGATAAAATTCGTCCTGGCGGTAGGGGGCGGCTCGGTAATTGATTCCGCTAAGGCCATTGCCATCGGCGCCTGTTACGACGGGGATGTGTGGGATTTCTATGACCGGAAAAAGACCGCGGCCCAGGCCCTGCCGGTGGGAGTGGTATTAACTATCCCCGCGGCGGGGAGCGAATCCAGCATCAGTTCGGTGATCACCAATGAGGCGGGCCCCTGGAAACAGTCGGTCAACGAGGAATGTATTCGTCCGGTGTTTGCCATTATGAATCCGGAATTGACCTACACGCTGCCTCCTTACCAGACTGCCTGCGGTATTGCGGATATGTTGGCTCATATTATGGAACGTTATTTTACACGGGAACCCAATGTGGAACTTACCGATGAACTTTGCGAGGGGGCTATGCGGGCTATTATCCGGAATGCCCGGAAAATTTTCTCCGGCGGGGGAAAAGACTATGCCGCCCGGGCGGAGATTATGTGGGCGGGTTCCATCGCCCACAACAACCTCCTGGGAACCGGCCGCGTTGGCGACTGGGCCAGTCATGCCATTGAACACGAACTTTCCGCGCTTTTTGACATGGCCCACGGCGCGGGGCTTGCGATTATCTTTCCCGCCTGGATCACCTACAACATAAAGGAAAATACGCCCCGGCTTGCCCGGTTTGCTTCCAAGGTGTGGGGCGTGGATGGCGCGTATTACGATTATGAGCAGGCGGCCAGGGAAGGGGTTTTCCGCCTGAAAAATTTCTTCCGTTCTATCGGTCTCCCGGTCAGCTTCGCCGACGCGAATCTTGACGCCGGCAAGATCGGGGAAATGTCCGGCCGGGCGGTCAAATTCGGCCCGCTGGGAACTTACCGGAAACTCAACCAGGACGATGTGGCGGCGATCTACCGGCTTGCCGTGGAAGCGTCGTGATGT
>JAISAN010000002.1 GCA_031266635.1 Treponema sp.
TCCAGGGATTGCGAATCCGGGCGGGAAGGCCCCACTCGTCAAGAATACCGTACAGCAGCCGGGACCCCGTGGGGTTATGGTACAGACCCCCGCCGTAGTTGCTGAGCCCCTGGCCGAAGCCCTGTAAAGGCGGGGAAGAACCGAAATCCAGGGGCCGCTTGTCAATAACTTCCGCCCGGAGGCGCAGGCTGGGGAATATCAACCGGAGATCCCCCCGGTTGTTCAAAGTTTTCCCTTCATCCCAGGAACCGGCCCACAGAAGATTCCAGCCAAACAGGTCTTTCGCGGCCCCCTCCATGTTCCCCGGCGCCCCCGTTTCCGCGCAAAGGAAGGGGCCAAACGTTACACCAAAAAGCAGGATAAACAGGGCCTTAAATCCAAGTCTGCTTTTCCAAAAAAGAGGCGCATATTTCATACCCCCCTTATATGGCCCTAATATGCGCCGCGCTTTAGCTGTTTAAGAAAATTGTAAAAAAAACCAATAGAAGCTGTTTCAAAACTTCAGTTTTTAGAACAGCAACCTTAGATTTTCAATAGATTCTGAAATTGGCTGTTAAATTGTATCCGTCAATTTGACCCATAGGCATATCAGCGGAGGTAATATCCCTGCCGCAGGGCGCACGGTGTCCGTAAGAAAAAGCCAGGCCAAAGCCTGCGTCAGAAAAAGCGACAGCCGAATAGCCCTGCGGCAGGGATATTACCTCCGCTTTTACGGAGAATGGTTCAAAACTGAGCGATATACAATATAATGATTTACCGCCGGGCCTGGGTCATCCGTACCTGGCTGTCGCCAAATCCCTCAATGGATTTTACCAGGGCAAGCCAGTAGTTCGCTTCGGTTTCCGACGTGTAGGGGCCTACCCTGACCCGGTACCAGGTTTTTCCGTCCACTTCCCGGTTTTCGATGATCGAAGTGATCCCCTTGGAGGAGAGGGTTTCCTTTACCCCTTCGGCCCGGACTTTGGCGGTAAAGGCCCCGGTCTGGACCCAGTAGTCGTTGTAGGTTTTAACCTGAGGCGCCGCGGGTTTTGAGGCCGCGGTACTGGCCGGGGCACTCGGTTTTGCGGGAGCGGCCCGGACAACCGGACGGCTTGCGGGAACGGTCTGCCGGGGGGCGCTCCTGCTTGATGTTTCAACCGGGGTGTCAGGCACCGCGACGGTATTGGGTTTGGGTACACTTATCACCACCCTGGCGTCCCCGTTAATTTCTCCGGCGTTTTCACCGTTGATATAAAACTGATTTTCCTGAATGGCCGTCATTTGGGGGGGCGGCTGAATTCCCTGAATTTCACCGGCGTTTCGTACCATGTCCGCCGCGTCCACCGTGGCGGGCTGGGCCCACTCCGTTCCGGCCGGCTGGATTTGGCCCGGCGTTTCCTCTGCCGGCGGCAGGACCCCCGAAACTCCCGCCGGAGCTCCCGCCGGAATTGGCCGGGCCGCGGAAAGCACCGTACCGGCTTCCGCCGTTTTGGGGGTAAATATCAATATGGCCGCGCTTACCACAATTACCAAAAAAACACCGGCCGAAACCGCCACCAGGAGCAATTTTTTCTTTTCCATAATTACTGTATCCCCTCTTCGGACAGAATAAGCTGTATTCGGTTTTCCAGTTTTCTTCTGTAATACCGGGAGTTAAACGATAGTCCCCGGTTATCTATGTTGTAAATATCGGCTTTTCCGCTTAAATATTGAGCGGTGAATTCTTTCTGGCTTCCAAAGCGTTTCAGCAGGCTGAGCCAGGGCAGGCGATCCCGTTTTCGGGCGCGCAGCAGCCGGGTCAGGAACGGGGCTCTGACCAGAATGATAAAATCCAGACGGCTAAAGGCTGAGGTTTTGTGGAGCAGGGCGGCGTTGATGACGCAGGCCGCCCCCTTCTGCCGGGCGATCCACTCGTTGGTCAGGCGGTTGGCCTCGGGATGGACAATAGCCGCCAGGGCGGCAAGTTCCGCCGGTTTTCCAAAAACCTTTTCCCCCAGAAGCCGCCGGTTTATCTTCCCGTCAGACCCCCGGAGATCCGCTCCAAAGCGGGCGGTAATGGCATCCCGTCCGGTCTCTATCGCTTCATACCCCAGCTTATCCACATCCAGCACCGGGAGGCCCCGGTCTTTCAGAAGGCCGGCGACAAAATTTTTCCCCGCGCAGTAGGTTCCGGTGAGCCCAATCAGCCTGATGTCCCGGCCTGTTTTTTTATGGTTCATGGTTATTTATAATGAGGCTGTTTCAAAATGTCAATTTTGAAAAAGATCCGCGAAAATCCTCCCGCCGGGTGGTTCATCAGAATATCGCCCTTTTGATATGTTGATAATATAGATCATATATAGGTATAATACCCATGTTTTGAATTTTTGCGCGGGAGAGCAGACGGTATTTATGGCAAAACAGATACTGGTAGTGGATGACAATATCACAAGCCTCAAACAAATCGGGGCCCAATTAACATCCGGCTACGAGGTTTCTCTGGCCAAATCCGGGGCCCTGGCTCTCCAGATATGCAAGCAGGAAAAACCCGATCTGATCCTTTTGGACATCGAAATGCCTGAAATGGACGGATTCGAGACTATAAAACGGTTCAAGGAAGACCCGCTCCTGAGCCCTATTCCGGTTATTTTTTTGACCGGCAACCACGATACGCTTACCGAAATCCGGGCCCTCCAGTCCGGGGCCATGGATTTTATCACGAAACCGGCCAACAAAGATATTCTGCTCCACCGGCTTGAACTGCACCTGCAGTTTGCCGCCTATCAAAGCTCCCTGGAAAACACCGTTACGGAGCTGGAAAACAGTATCGTTACCTCCTTCGCGGAATTGGTGGAATGTAAGGACGATAATGCCGGTGTCCACGCCCTGCGGACCAGAACATATATGGAATTGCTGGGCAGGGAATTGCGGGCGGCGGGAACATTCAAGGGTGAATTAACGGAAGATGTTTTAACCATGATCGTCCGGGCCGCGCCCCTGCATGATGTGGGAAAGGTGGGGATCAGCGATATTATCCTCCTTAAACCGGGGCCGCTTTCCCCGGAAGAGTACGGGGAAGTGAAAAAACATACCCTCATCGGGGCCGAATTTCTTGACACCGTTTATGAACGGACCCCGGAACAACATTATCTCAAATATGCCAGGCTGATGGCCGAAGGCCACCACGAGCATTACGACGGGAACGGTTATCCCCGGGGGCTTGGGGGAGATGATATTCCCCTCTGCGCCAGGATCATGGCGGTGATTAATGTGTACAGCGCCTGCGTTACCGACCGGGTCTATCGCAAAGCCCTGAGTCCCGAAGCGGCGGCTGCCATCATCCTGGAAGGGAAGGGGACTGAATTTGATCCCCGGATTGTGGAAGTTTTTGAAAAAACGAAGGATAAATTTTTAGGCCTTGAGATGCCTCAGGAAAACCTGGTAAATATTCGGAAAAGGGAAAATCCGGGATGAAGAAAATACTGGTCGTTGACGATAATCTGGCCAGTCTGAAGCAGATTGGCGCCCAGCTTGCCGAAAATTATGAGGTTTTCCTGGCTAAATCCGGGGCCCTGGCCCTCCAGATATGCAAGCAGGAAAAGCCGGATTTAATCCTCCTGGACATCGAAATGCCGGAGATGAACGGTTTTGAAACCATTAAACGGCTCAGGTTGAACCGTTATCTGGGGAGCATCCCGGTTATTTTTCTTACCGGCAACCATGATACCGAAACGGAGGTTCGGGGCCTGCAATCGGGGGCCCGTGATTTTATCACCAAACCGGTGGAAAAAAATATTCTCACCCACCGGATAGAACTTCATCTGCGTTTTGCCTCCTATCAGGCCCATCTGGAAACTACGGCGGCCATACTGTCGGACAGCGTGGCCCATTCTTTTGCGGAGCTTATTGAATGCCGGGATGAAAATACCGGCGAACATGTGGCCCGGACCAGTAAATATGTGGGAATGTTGGGCCGCCGGCTGATAGAAAAGGGCCTGTTCTCCGAGGAATTAACCGCCACCGATCTGGACATGATGGTCCGGGCTGCCCCCCTCCACGACATCGGGAAAATAGCTATCAGCGACCGGATCCTCCTCAAGCCCGACCGGCTGGATGATGAGGAATTTAACGCCATGAAAAAACATACGCTTATCGGCGAGGAGATTGTGGAGCATATTTTTGACCGGACCCCGACCCAGCATTATCTCCAGTACGCCAAACAGATCGCCGCGTCCCACCATGAACGGTACGACGGGAAGGGGTATCCCCGGGGCCTTGTGGGGGACGCAATTCCCCTCTGCGGCCGGATCATGGCGGTAGCGGATGTGTATGACGCCCTGGTGGACGACCGGGTGTATCGCAAGGGGATGAGCCACCAGGAAGCCAGCGGGATCATCTGCGAGGGAAGGGACAAAAATTTTGACGGGCGGGTAGTGGACGCTTTTGAGAGTATCAGTAAAGAATTAGCCGCGGCAGCGGATAAACGCCAATAGGCTTGTTCGGAAACTTCGGTGTTCGGATAAGTCTAACAAAGCCAGGAGGATAAATATGATCAACATGATAAACGCATGTACGGAAGAAATTGACAACCCGGAGGCGGCAGTGTCGGAATTGCTGGCACAGCTTGATCTGGAACACAGGATCTTGGCAAATTCGGTGGGAATAGTCCATTGTTTCAGCGATTTTTTGGAAAGCGGGGTGGTAAAAGCCCTCTGCGACAAACTGCCCTTTGATGTGGTGGGCAGTACTACCATGAGCGTCTCGGCGCCGTCCTTTATCAGTAACCTGGGGCTTACCCTGACGGTGCTGACCAGCGATACGGTTAAATTTGTAAGCGGTGTTTCCGGTCCCGCCGGGGATAACGCGGAGGAGCCGGTGGCGGAACTGTACAACCGGATTATCGCTCCCCTCGATCAAAAGCCCGTGCTGCTTATGCCCTTTATTCCCTTTTTGATAAATCTGGGGGGAGACGAATTTATCGAACAGATCGACGCCCTTTCCGGCGGCATACCGGCGTTTGGTACCCTGCCCATCTCTAACGAGCCGGACTACAGCAAAAGTTATACTATTTATAACGGCCAGGGGTATCCGGCGTCCCTGGCGATCTTGGCCCTGGTGGGCGACGCGGACCCGGTTTTTTTCAGCGTTTCAGTCAAGGAAGAAAATATTCTGAAACAGAAGGCGGTGGTAACCGGAACGAACCGCAATATTCTGCAAAGTATAAACAATATGTCCGCCGTTAAATATCTGGAATCCATCAACCTGGTAAAAAACGGTGATGTGGTGGCCCTCGTTTCCATGCCGCTCATATTTTATCTGGAGGATGGCTCCATTCTGGTCAGGGCCAGCATCGGCGCCGCTGAAAACGGCGGGGTTATTCTCTGCGGCGCGGTTCCGCTTAATTCTACCATGTGCCTGGCCCCTATGGATCAGGACGATGTAGTTAATTCCACCGCCGGCAAGGTTCAGGAAGCCCTGCGGCAGGCCCAGGGCCGGGGTATGATGATGTACTCCTGCGCGGGCCGGAACTGGGCGCTGGGCGCGCAGGCGATGGCGGAACATGAAAAGGTAGAAGAATGTATCGCCGGCAGGGCGCCGTACCATTTTGTGTATTCCGGGGGTGAAATATTTCCCTCCTTTCTTGATACCGGCAAGGTGGTAAACCATTTGCAGAACGATTCCCTGATTATTTGTATTCTCTAAGGGGCCGGGCATGACGGAAGAAGCAGCGGAGATTTTGCAAAAAGAAAAAGCGGCCCTGGAAATTCAGGTAAAAAAGCTCAACCGGCAGGTGTCCATACAGCAGCAGGTTATGTACCGTTTTGAAAAGCTCTCTACTACCCGGGACCAACTGTCCCTGATGTTGAAAGATGCGCAGTCCAAGCAGGAAAAGTATATGAATATGATGCTGGAAAACAGTTCCAATATTATTATCCTGCTGGACGGAGAAGGCCGTTTTGCCTATTGTACCGATACTTTTCTAAAAATAGCGGGGATACAGAATTTCGGCCTCATTGACGGGCAGCATTTTTCAGAAGTCTTTGAACGTTTCCATGACACGGTTTTTTCTTCCCATACCCAAACATACGTCCGGGAGGCCATGAACACGGCCGAAACCGTCCGGCAGGAAGAGATTGTTGATCTTCGCGGCAGCGGCGATCCCCGGATTTATATTACCCATATCACCGCCATGCGGGACAAGGCGGGTACGGTGGAAGGTATTATGATCCTCTTCCACGACGTTACCGAAACCACCAGGGCGCGGCAGGCGGCGGAAGCGGCCTCCCAGGCAAAAAGCGCCTTTCTTGCCACCATGAGCCACGAAATCAGGACTCCCCTTAACGCAATCATCGGCCTTTCGGAAATAGAGCTGCAAAAAGAGCTGCCCCACGATACCCATGAAGATCTGGAAAAGATATATAATTCAGGATCAACCCTTCTGGGACTTATCAATGATATTCTGGATATTTCCAAAATTGAGGCGGGGAACTTTGAGTTGATCCCCGTGGATTATGACAGCCCCAGCCTCATCAATGACACGGTGCAGTTAAATATCGTCCGTATCGGTTCCAAGCCTATCACCTTTAAATTGCTGGTCGATGAAACTCTGCCGGCCCGGTTCCACGGCGACGAATTGCGGGTAAAACAGATATTAAACAATCTCCTTTCCAACGCCTTTAAATATACCAAGTCGGGGCTGGTAACCCTGCAAATTTGCTGGGAAAAAATGGAAGCCGGGGCCATGCTGCGGTTTATTATCAGTGATACCGGCCAGGGGATCAAAGAAGAGGATATTAAAAAACTTTTTTCCGAATACAGTCAGCTCGATACCCATGCGAACCGGAAGATTGAAGGTACGGGCCTGGGGCTTTCCATTACCAAAAAACTGGTAGAAATGATGGATGGTTCCATTGAGGTACAAAGTGAATACGGCTGGGGCAGCACTTTTATCGCCCGGGTGTTTCAGAAAATCGCCGAAGAACGGCCCATCGGGCCTGAGGTGGCGGAGAATCTCAAATCTTTCCGGTTTATCGAAAACCGGCGCAGCCGGACCAAAAACCTGATCCGGGCGCAGATGCCCTACGGCAAGGTTCTGGTGGTGGACGACGTGCTGACCAATCTGGATGTTGCCAAAGGGTTGATGCTGCCATACGGTTTAACTATCGACTGCGTGTTGAGCGGCCAGGAAGCTATTGACGCCGTCCGGTCGGAAAAGGTGCGGTACAATGCGATTTTTATGGATCACATGATGCCCGGCATGGACGGCATTGAGGCGACCCGGATTATCCGGAATGAAATCGGTACGAAATACGCGCGGACGGTTCCCATTATTGCCCTCACCGCCAACGCCCTGATGGGCAACGAGGAGATGTTCCTCACCAGCGGTTTTAATGCCTTTATCGCAAAGCCTATCGACATTATGCGGCTGGATACCCTGCTGAACCAGTGGGTCCGGAACAAGGAAACCCGGGAAACCCTCTGGAAGGCCGATCCGGGGCAGGACGGCGGGGCGGCTCAAGCCGCCGCTTCGCTGGGCATGACCAGGGTGGAAGAAGTGGATATTAAGGCCGGGGTGGAACGGTACGGGGAAGAAAAAATATACCTGAACATTCTCCGCTCGTATATAACCCACAGTCCCGGATTGCTGGAAAAGCTCCGGGCCCTCTCCCCTGAAACCCTGGCGGATTACGCGATAACGGTCCACGGCCTTAAAGGCGCAAGTTACGGTATCTGCGCCGACGGGATCGGCAGGGAGGCGGAAGAACTGGAGCAGGCCGCCAGGGCCGGGGATTATGAGAGAGTGGCCGCGGATACCGGGGGATTTATCCTCCGGGTAGAACAGGCGCTGGAGGAACTGGGAGCGCTGGTGGAACAAAACACGGCGGGAGGACCGGCGAAACAGAACGTAAGTGTACCGGACCGGTCGCTTTTGGGGAAACTGTTGGACGCCAGCAAGCGGTTTAAGCCGGCAGTAATGGAAGAAGTACTGGCCGAACTGGAAAAATATGAATATGAAACCGGAGGGGACTTGATCTCCTGGCTTCGGGAACAACTGGACAATCTGGAATATGACGCTATCCGGGAACGGCTGGAGCAAGCCATAGAGTCCATTCCGGTATAATTGAGGCTGTTCAATAACCCGGTTGGTTATCGAACAAGTCTAATGGAGTTTTGTATGGATGATGTTGCTGACAGAAAACATCTTTTTATCATTAACCCCAAGTCCTTCCCCCGCAAAGGAGAGCTGGAAAGATTTATATCACAAGCAGAAAAACATTTTAGCGCCAACGGAATATCCGGATTTTCCTGCCATGTTTCACGGTATCCCCGGGACGCCATCAGCGTTGTCAGAAAACACCTGATCGGCGCCCGGCCGGAAACAATGGTCCGGGTGTACGCGGTGGGAGGCGATGGAATAGCTTTTGATTGTCTTAACGGTATTGTTGGTTTGTCCAACGCGGAACTGGCCATTATGCCTTTTGGAGGGGGAAGTGATTTTATCCGGGCCTTTGGGGACGAACATTATGATGAGTTCAAAGATATACAGTTGCAGACCGCTGCCCCGGCGGTTCCAACGGATATTATCCACTGCGGCAATAATTACGCCCTGAATTTCTGTACCGTTGGCATGGAAGCGGCTTCGGTAATACTGGCCGCTCCCCTGAACAAGCGTTTTGAAAGTGCCCGCGCCCGGTTTCCGGGCTTAACGGGCTTTTTTTATGCCCTGGGCGGGCTCATAGGGGCTTTTGACAAAAGTCTTATCGGCCAGCGTTATGATCTGCGGATTGACGGCGAAGATTTCAGCGGCAAATACAATATTATCAATGTTGCCAACGGTCCCTGTTATGGGGCCGGAAAATCCGCGGTTGTTACGGCTGTACCGGATGATGGAATTCTGGATATTATGATAGTACAGAAAACCGGTTCCCTCAAAATTCTGCGGCTCCAGGCCGCTTATTTGCGGGGGGAATATTATAAACATCCCCGGGAGTGTATATTACGGCGGGCCAAAAAAGTTTCTATCCGTTCAGAGCGGCCCCTGATGGTCAATATGGACGGGGAGGCTTTTTTTGATTCGCGTATTACCATTGAAATTGTTCCCCGGGCGGTAAAAATAGCCGCCGTTAATAACGTGTTTTACCGGAGGAGGGCGGAATTCCATGAACCATAAACGGCAGGGCCTCCAAAAGATTGGCGGCGCTCATTATTACCGTCTGGCAAACACACTGTCCTTTTGTTCGGTCGTGCTTTTTGGGATTTTCCGGGGCATTGAATATCTGGAACAGCGGGATTATGTTTCCCTTACCTCGCTGCTTGTTTTTGTATCAATTAGCCTGGTAATCCAGCTTGTGTTGTTCCGTATTGTTCAAAAATTCCGTGATACGGCCATCCTGGTGCCTCTTTTTGTATTTGCCGTGTATATCGCCGGTTCCATCAAAGTCGGCAGTTTCAGCCATTTTTTTATCGTGTACCTCGCCCTCTGTATTATTGCGGGAATGTATTTTCAGCCACGGAACATGTTCCTCTTTATCCTGATTACCAATGTGCTTATTTTATGTATGTTTTTTTCCGGCGCTTTTATTCATGAGCGGACGGGGATCAGCAGCAGGACCGAACTGCTCGCCAGTTGGGTTGTGGCTTTCTGCGGTTCTATTCTGGTGTATATGATCACCCGGTTTACCTGGGATAAAAATTCCGCTTCCGTCAAGGCGGAAGATACCTTTACCACTCTCATGGCCACAACCCCCAACCTCATCGCCATGGTGGATGAACTGAACTGTATTACCTATATCAGCAGACCCCTGGCGGAATTTGCCCATATCCAGAATTCCAAACTGCCCGTAGGACGGCCCCTGCTGGACCTTTTCGGGGAAATGAATATCAAAATGATGATCAGTGAAATTCTGGAAAACCCCGGATGTTTTGAGGATGCCCGGGAAATTATCAGAAACGGAAAGTCCCGGTATTTTAAGATTATCTCCGATAAACTGGCGGGAGATACCAAGGGAACTTTTATCGACATTACCGACATCACCTCGGTAGTCCAGTCCAAACTGGAAGCGGAAGCGGCCAACCGATCCAAAAGCGCTTTTCTCGCTACCATGAGTCACGAGATCCGCACCCCCCTTAACGCAATCATCGGCCTTTCGGAAATAGAGCTGCAGCGGAACCCGCCGGCGGAAACACGGGCGGCTCTGGAAAAGATTCACAGTTCAGGATCAGGTCTTTTGGGAATCATCAACGATATACTGGACATTTCCAAAATAGAAGCGGGCAGCTTTACCCTGATCCCGGTGGATTACGACAGCCCCAGCCTGATCAATGATACGGTTCAGCTTAACATTGTCCGTATCGGTTCCAAGCCCATTGAATTTGAACTGGAGATCGATGAAACCCTGCCGGCCCGGCTCCACGGGGACGAGGTGCGGGTCAAACAGATTTTGAACAACCTGCTTTCCAACGCCTTTAAATATACCCGGGAAGGAACGGTTGTTCTGCGGATCCACTGGGAGGTGCGGGAACAGGATCTGATGCTTGTGTTTATTGTGGAAGACACCGGCCGGGGGATCAAAAAAGAAGACCTGGGCAAACTTTTTTCCGAATACAGCCAGCTTGACACCCATGCGAACCGGAAAATCGAAGGAACCGGACTGGGGCTTTCCATCACCAAAAAACTGGTGGATATGATGGAAGGAACTATACAGGTGGAAAGCGAATACGGCGCGGGGAGTATTTTTACCGCCCGGATCCGCCAGGGGATTGCCGCCGCTGAACCTCTGGGCCGGGATATGGTGGAAAGCCTGAAAAGCCTCCGGTATCAGGAAGATCGGCATAGCTGGGGGAAAAACCTTATTCGATCCTGGATGCCCTATGGTAAGACCCTGGTGGTAGATGATGTGGTTACCAATCTGGATGTCGCCAAAGGGCTGATGCTTCCCTATGGTTTAACCATTGACTGTGTTTCAAGCGGCCAGGAAGCGGTTGATAAAATCCGGCAGGAAAAGGCGCATTACAACCTGGTCTTTATGGATCACATGATGCCCGGCATGGATGGTATTGAGGCGGTCCGGATTATCCGGAATGAGATCGGCACGGAATACGCACAAACTGTCCCCATTATCGCCCTTACCGCCAATGCCCTGGCGGGGAACGAGGAGATGTTCCTCTCCAACGGTTTTAACGATTTTATCTCAAAACCCATTGATCTTATGCGGCTGGATACCCTGCTGAACCAGTGGATCCGGGACCGGCAAAGCGAAGAAACCCTGCAAAACGCCCGGCGGACGCAAACGGAAAAATCCGGCAAAAATCCGGAACAGGGCGCCGCCGGGACAGCAAATCCCGCCGCCGTCCCGGCGGACAGGCCCGGAATGAAAGCGATAAACTTTAAGGCCGGAGTGGAACGGTACGGGGGAGAAAAGATATACCTGAACATTCTCCGCTCGTATATAACCCACAGTCCCGGATTGCTGGAAAAACTCCGGGCCCTCTCCCCTGAAACCCTGGCGGATTACGCGATAACGGTTCACGGCCTAAAAGGCGCAAGTTACGGTATCTGCGCCGACGGGATCGGCAGGGAGGCGGAAGAACTGGAGCAGGCCGCCAAGGCCGGGGATTATGAGAGAGTGTCCGCGGATACCGGAGGATTTATCCTCCGGGTAGAACAGGCGCTGGAGGAACTGGGAGCGCTGGTGGAACAAAACACGGCGGGGGGACCGGCGAAACAGAACGTAAGTGCACCGGACCGGGCGCTTTTGGGGAAACTGTTGGACGCCAGCAAGCGGTTTAAGCCTGCGGTAATGGAAGAAGTGCTGGCCGAACTGGAAAAGTATGAATATGAAACCGGAGGGGAGTTGATCTCCTGGCTTCGGGAACAATTGGACAATCTGGAATATGACGCTATCCGGGAACGGCTGGAACAAGCGTTTGAAATTGCCCCTGAATGAGGGTGTTTTTCATTAGAGTTGTTTGGAAACTTCAGTTTCCGAACAAATCCGCTTAAAAACCGCAAAATGCCATGCATTTTGCAAGGCTTGCAAGCTAACCTTTGGTTAGCAGACAACCAACCGGGTTGTCGAACAAGTCAATTTTTATGGTATTATACAGGTATGAATGTAGTCTATCTTTTTCATCATGATGATAAAACAACGGTTCCCTTTTATGATTATGATCCGGTTTTATTCCAAACCCTGGTTCGAAGTAAAACCGGTTTTTGGGATTATTCCAGGGCTCAATATATAATATTGCGGAATGATCTTGACGGCGATACTCTGCGCCGCCTTTTCCCCGGCCGCCCCTGCGTTGAGTTTGGCCGGACTTCCGGTACATCGGTCAGGGTTTCCGGTTTTTTTGGCCGTCCCTGGACGCTTAATGCTTCTCCGGCCCTTGAAGGCAGGCCCGGCGCGTCAAATTTGCCGGACAGGTGTCCCGGCCAGGAAACCGCCGGTCATAATCCGCCGGCGTCAAGCCCCGCCCCGGCATTGCCGAACCTTCCGCTTATAAGCGATACCGACTGTCTCATTGAATCCCTTAATCTCCCCGAAATGTTCTCCCCCCTTTGGGCGGAGAAACTGGAGGCTGAACTCCATTCACGGAAATACAGCTTCCACACCATCCGTTCCTATCTGTATTACAACAAAAACCTTTGCCGGAGAATCCAAAAACGTCCCGAAGCCGTTACCGCGGAGGACATCAGGAATTATCTCGCCTATCTTGATAAAGCGCTGGATCTTTCCGCCTCATCCATGAATTTGGCCATAAGTTCGCTCAAATTCTTCTATAAATTTGTGCTGAAAAAGGATATAGCCCGGGAACAACACCGCCCTCGGCACGACAAAAAACTTCCCGGTGTCCTTGCCGAATCAGAGATCAAGAATCTACTGAACTGTGAAAAAAATCCCAAACACCGCCTTCTCCTTATGCTGGCTTATTCCTCCGGCCTCCGGGTTAGCGAAGTGGTGGCCCTGAAAAAGGAACACATTGATTTTCAGCGAAAAGTGATATTGATCCATAACGGCAAAGGACGAAGAGACCGTTACACCCTGCTTTCAAACCGGGCCGCGGATTTCATTATGCAATATTGCAGCCTCCATGAAATTGATGAATGGCTATTCCCCGGTATCTCCGCCAACTGCCATCTTTCGGTTCGATCCGCCCAGAATATATTCATAAAAGCCCTCGGAAAAGCCCGGATCAACAAACCCGTATCGATACACAGCCTCCGCCACACCTTTGCCACCCATCTGCTTGAAAACGGCACCGACATCCGTTACATTCAGGAACTCCTCGGCCATACCGCTCTCCGCACCACCCAGCGCTACACCCACATCGCCCGCCGTTCCATCATGAAAATCCGAAGCCCCCTGGACAACCTCCCCACCCCCGATTAACCCCCCCTTTCGTCTACCCCCCTCCCAAGTGATATAACACGCAACTCCCAGCGCTTTACCTCCCTTATATGTCAATAATACGATAGCATAGTAGTAATATCCTGAAACCATATCACGAAGAAACAGAGAAGGAACGTTATACGCAATGCGCCCTAAAATTTGTTTAGAAATTTATTGAACGAAGGACTTGACAAAAAAATAAAAATATTAAATAGTATAAACAATGGAGGAAATTATGGAAATGTCAGATTTACAGGAAACGTTCTATTGTGATTTTAGCCATCCGGCTATTAAGGATCTCGCAAATAAAATTGCAGGAGAAGAAACCGATCGACGGAAAATAACGGAGGCAATGTTTAAATATGTACGAAACTATGTCCGATTCGGATGTGATCTGGTAAAAGTAAAAGCGTCCGAAACTTTGACTAAAGGCTACGGGGTATGCTGGAATAAAGCCTTGTTGCTTGTCGCGCTTCTGCGCTGCAACGGTATACCAGCTCGTATGGGATATAATTTGGTTAAAAAAGAATTTATGAAACCAGCGTTTGGCGAAGAATATAAAACGCTGCATGATACCGAAAAGCATTGTTTCGCATTGGTTAATTTGAACAACGAATGGGTTGCCGTAGATTCCACCTTGGACCCCAGAACTTACAAAAAATTTTATGAACCCACAGGAGTAACTTGGGGAATCGAATGGAATTTACAAGACAGTATGCATCTGTACACTGAAAACATTGTGGGACCAATTAAATATTTTGAAGATATTGATGCCGCATTGGAAGATGATGTAGGTTATTCAATGCCACTTCCGGCAGAAGCCGATTCTGTTTTTGGGCCTCGTAATCAACGGATGTGGCAAGATTAAGTATAATGTTACGGAAAATAAAGCTGTAAATACAGATGAAATTGGAAAAATTATAAAAATAAAATAATGGAGTACGGGCGCACTGCGTATAACAGGACTGTTTACGCTTCGCCGCCAGTAGGCGGCTCGGCCTTCGCAACGGCTAGGTCATTGCGCTACGCTCCATTCCCACGCCGTTGCTCCGGCACATTTTGTCCGCCCTGCAAATGCTGCGCATTTGCTTATTCGGGCGGCCAAAACGTCGTAAACAGCC
>JAISAN010000062.1 GCA_031266635.1 Treponema sp.
GGGCCGGCAAGAGAACGGCTTTTACGGCTTATGCGGATCCTCGAAAAAAGCGGGACGGCGGCGGTTACTTCGGCCCAGGTAGAACTGATGACCGGCTGGCCGAGTCATACCATCCGGAAAGACATCTCCTTCCTGGGGGGCGGCGATCACGCGGTGGGGAGCAGCAATGGCTATGCCCCGGAAGTCCTGATTCCGGCAATAAAGCGGGCGCTGGGGCTGGACCGGCGGCGGCGTTTCTGCGTGGTGGGGCTTGGGCGGCTTGGTTCGGCTTATTTAAGCCTCCAGTCCTTTGAGTTCGGCCCCCAGGGCGAAGAGGAATTTGAGCTGGCGGCGGGTTTTGACAGTAATGTGAACCGGGTGGAACTCCTGAAGTCTCCCGCGCCCCTGTATCCGGCCTATAAGATGGGGGAGGTAATCCATCGTTTTTCCATAGAGATGGCCCTCCTCTGTGTTCCCGGTGATAAAGCCCAGGAGGCGGCGGAAAAATTGGCCGCCGCGGGTATTAAAGGAATTGTGAATTTTGCCCCGGTGGTTTTGAAACTGCCCCTGGATCTGGCGGTCCGGAATGTGTATGTGGTGGATGAACTGCGGGAATTGGCAATCAATATGAGGAGGATAATATGAAAAGGGTATACAACTTTTCCCCCGGACCTTCGGCCCTGCCCCTGCCGGTGCTGGAACGGGCCGCGGCGGAAATGACCGATACCAACGGAACCGGCCAGTCGGTGATGGAGATGAGTCACCGGTCAAAGGACTTTAAGCCCATCATCGAAAAAACCGGGGCCCTTCTCCGGGAGCTGATGGGGATTCCCCCCAATTACCAGGTGCTGTTCCTCCAGGGGGGCGCTTCCCTTCAGTTTTCCATGATTCCCCTGAACCTTGCGGCCGGGGAGAACGCCCTTACGCCTGGGGCCCCGAGAAAAAGCGTCTCCTATATCGAAACCGGGATTTGGGCAAAAAAGGCCGCGGAAGAGGCGGCAAAATACGCGGCGGTTTCTGTCCGGGCAAGCTCGAAAGACCGGGCCTATACCTACATTCCGCAGGCCCCGGCCCCGGCGCCCGGAGACGCGTACTACCATATCACCCTAAACAATACCATTGTGGGGACTAAATGGGCGGAGATTCCCGATACCGGCACTGTCCCCCTGGCGGCGGATATTTCCAGCTGCATCCTCTCGGAACCGCTGGAGGTTTCCAAATTCGGCGTCCTTTACGCAGGGGCCCAGAAAAACCTCGGCCCTGCGGGAGTTACGGTGGTGATTATCCGGGAGGACCTGATCGGTCACGCCCCGTCCTGGGTTCCGGCCCTGCTCCGTTATGACATCCACGCCGAAGAAGCTTCTATGTATAACACCCCTCCCTGTTACGGTATCTACATCATAGGCCTGGTTCTGGAATGGCTCAGGGACCTGGGGGGCGTGGCGGTCATGGCCCAATTAAACCGGGAAAAGGCGGACCTTTTTTACCAATACCTGGAACAGTCAAAACTGTTTCGTTCTCCCGTGGAAAAGCCGTACCGCAGCCTTATGAATATTCCCTTTGTTTGTACCGAAGCCGATCCCGTCCGCCGGGGGGATATGGAAACCCGGTTTGTCAAGGACGCCGCCGCCCAGGGGCTGATGAATCTGGCGGGCCACCGTCTGGTGGGGGGTATGCGGGCCAGCATCTACAATGCCATGCCCATCGAGGGGGTAAAGGCCCTGATCCGGTTCATGGAACAATTCAATTAAGGAAGAACTATGTTTCGCATACAAACGATGAATAAAATTTCTCCCCAGGGGCTGGAACTCTTTCCCCGGGAGCGCTACGAGGTGGCCAGCGAGATCCTCCATCCCGACGCCATACTGGTACGGAGCGCGGACATGCATCAGGGAGAAATCCCCGGTTCAGTATTAGCTATCGCCCGGGCCGGCGCGGGGGTGAACAATATCCCCGTAGACCAGTGCAGCGACCGGGGGGTGGTAGTTTTTAATACCCCCGGCGGCAACGCCAACGCCGTCAAAGAGCTGGTTATCGCCGCCCTGCTGATTTCCTCCCGGGATATTGTGGGGGGGATCAACTGGGGGAAAACCATCGCCTCCCGGGCCGATGAAGTGCCGGACCTGGTGGAAAAGGAAAAATCCCGTTTTGAAGGGCCCGAACTCCGGGGGAAAACCCTGGGAATTATCGGCCTGGGGGCTATCGGCGTTATGGTAGCCAATGACGCGGTGGCTCTGGGTATGGAAGTGATCGGCTACGATCCCTATATATCCGTGGACGCCGCCTGGGATCTTTCCCGGCAGGTTATCCGGGCGGATACCCTGGAAGGGCTTTTGGCTAAATCCGATTATATCACCCTCCATCTTCCGCTGGGCGACGCCACCAGGGGGCTTCTGGATGCGGAAAAATTCCGTTTTATGAAAAAAGGCGCCCGGATCATCAACCTGGCCCGGGGGGGGCTGGTGAACGAAGAGGATATTCTAGCCGTCCTGGGGGCGGGAAAACTCTCCGCCTATGTTACGGATTTTCCCTCGGCGGAGCTTTTGGCCTGTCCCGGGGTGATCTGTATACCCCACCTGGGGGCTTCTACCCCGGAAGCGGAGGACAACTGCGCGGTTATGGCGGTACGGCAGCTTATGGCCTATCTTGAATCCGGGGCAATCCGGAATTCGGTGAATTTTCCCCGGTGTAGACTGGAACAGCAGGCGCCTTTCCGGCTTCTGGTAGCCAACCGGAACATCCCCAACATGGTGGGGCAGATTACCACTATTCTGGCGGCGGAAAATATCAATATTTTGGATCTTATTAACCACCACCGGGAAGAATTTGCTTATAATATTATAGATACGGAACAACGAATTCCCGATGCTGTCCTGGAACAGTTAAAAGGGGTGGAGGGGATTATCCGTGTCAGAACCATTGAACAGGGAGTTTTTTAAAAAGTGAAGGTTTTTTTTCTGAGATTTGAAGGGGCCCTGCCGGTATTTAGCGGCATCCTGGGGTCCATGTTTGTCTGCGCCCTGATTGCCGTTCACGGCCCCGGCAAATTGGCCCGGCCCCAGTCTGTCCAAACGGAAAGCCCCGGAGAGGCGGAATCCCCGGATTTCCCGGTGAACAATGTTGCGGTGAACGGCGCCGTCCGGGAGGCCCTTTTGCCTCCCCCGCCGGCGCCGGAGGAAGATTTTATTCTGGATTTTTACCGGAATCCGGATACCCGGGATTGGACGGTAGATTTTTTTACCTCTCTCTGCGGCTCCCGGGATATTGCGGCGGTTATTTTAGCCAACGCGGCGGTCTTTAATGTATCTCCCGGCCTTGCCTTTGCCCTCTGCTGGGAGGAAAGCCGGTACAACCCTCTGGCGCTTAACCGGAAAAACCGGGACGAAAGCGTCGACCGGGGGCTTTTTCAGCTCAACAGCCGTTCGTTTCCCGGAATTAACGAACTTGACTTTTTTAATCCCAGCATTAACGCATGGTACGGCATGAGTCATTTGCGGCTTTGCCTTAATACCGGGGAGACTGAAATCGCCGCCCTGGCCATGTACAATGCCGGAACCGGCCGGGTGCGCGCCACGGGGGCCCCAAAAAACACCCTGAACTATATTCAGCGGATTCTGGAATGCCGCTGGAGGATAGAAGAGGTTTTTCTGGCGGAATTCGCTTCCTGGATCCCCCGGTTCACGGCGGATCATCTGAAAGACAGCGGGTCCTCCGGGGAAGGGGAAACAGCCGCCGAAAAGAGCGCTGGGGCAAGGCCGGTAATCGCGGCGGTTAAACCGCTCCGGCCCCGGCTTGTCCGCCTGGCGCCCCTTTCAGGGGACCGCTGACCGGAAGCCCGGCCGCCGGACCTTGGCGCCGGGTTTGCCCCGGTTCAATGCGGAAGCCTTTCATTTTTTGACCGTCAGGCTCAGTTCTCCTTCCCAGCCCTCGTTCCAAAGGAAGAGCCGCTGTTTTTCAGGCCGGTATTCCCAGTGTATTTTGCCGGAATCCGCGGGAACTACCGAAATTTCCGGCGCTGTTCCGAATTCTTCGGGCAAAAATATCTCCGTGGGCGCCGGTATTTTCCCGTCTGTTTTGAACCGGTAGGTAAAAATCCCCTTTTTTCGATCCCATTTGAAAGAAAGGGGGATTCCCGCGCTTGCCATAGGGTAGGGGCGTTTCCAGCCGCCCGCCGCCCGTTCTTTCCCTCCGGAAAAGATCGATAGATCCTCATCGTTCCAGCCGTCCCCGGTCCGGATGGTATTGTCCGCGGTATAGTTCCAGAGGGTGGAGTGGAGGAGGTTTGCGTCAATTGCGTCATAATACATGGAAAGCGCTTCCTCATGGACTGAATAATCCCCGGTTTTATAGGCCCTGCGTCCGTTCAGGTCGAAGGGAAGACCGAATTCCCCCAGCAGGCAGGGCATATTCCCCATGTGTTCCCGAGTCCAGCTTATCCCTTCCGCCAGGGCCTGCCTGAAATAGCCGGTAACCCGGTCATGCCCAAAAACCGGCCTGGCGGTATCCGTGCGGATCGAAAACCAGGGACGGAATATTTTGGTATAGAGGGCGAAACCGTCATACCAATGGAAGGCGTGTACCGTATTCCGGGGCTCCTGCCAGGAAGGATACCCTTCTCTGGGAACTCCCTCGATAAAAAAAAATGTTTTTTCGCTGGTTTCCCGCATTTTTTCGATAAAGCGGATCATAAAAGGCTTGAGAAAATCATCGGCAAAACAGACCGGCCGGTTCTGATACCGGGCAAAATGGTCTTTTTTCAGGAGCCGGGGCCCCCCGTCTTCGCTGGCCCAGACGCCCGCCTGCTTCCAGGGGCAGCAATACCCCTCCCGGAAAAGCGGAACCTCCCCGGGGTTGAGAATTTCACGCCCCCTGGGCCGGGGTTTACCGGTCAGGCCGATGCCGTATACGGCGATTTCCGTTCGGTGTCCCGACGCGGCGGTCATAGTCTGGAAGGGGCTGGGGTTGGGCCCCAGGGGAACCACGGGGTTTTCAGGGCGGGAAAGGTCCTGATGACCGATAAAACCGTGATGGGGTTCATTCATGGTACCCCAGCCGGCAATGGCCGCGCTGTTTTTCAGACGGCGGTAACAGTGCCGCAGGGCCGCAATATAATGCCCCTGGAGCCAGTCCTGGACCCGCTCCCCCTCGATCATCAGGTCCGGGGCATACACGTTTCCCGCGAAGAAAAGGGTAAAGAGCGTTGCCGCGGCGTACCGGTTATAGTTACCCGGCCAGGCCATTTTAGGAAAGGGCCGGCCCCCGTGAAATTCAGCATAACGCTGGCGGGTAATGGCCGCGCCGCTCAGATCCAGCCGCTCAAGGTCCATCCCCAATTTTTCCAAAGTCCAGGCGGGAGCGCCGTCCCCGCCGGTCCAGCGGCTCCAGACATCCTGGTGGGGATCGATAAAGACAGAAATTCCCCATTTTTCCGCGGCCAGCAGGATTTTTCGCAGATAGGCAAGATACGCCTCGTCATAAACCCCCGGCCCCTGATGTTCCAGGGCTTCCCAGGTAATTACCAGGCGGAGAAAGGTAAAACCCGCCCGGACAAGGCCGCTCAAATGGGCGTCCGCGTCTTCCAGGGGGAAAGGCCGGCCCACAAAAGAAACTCCCCCAGGGTTTTTTAGGGATTCCGCCGGAAAAGCCGCTCCCGGCGGGCCCATGGGATTTTTGGAACTGCCCCCCAGATTAAGGCCCCGGAGTATCAAAGTTCTGCCTTCTTCGTCAAGGAACCGGTTGTCAAAAATACGCATTTTTATTCCTTTTTACCTTGAGTTTGTTTCAAAAGCTCAAGTTTTGAAACAAGCTTAATTATATATTGAATTACTCCCCATTTATAGCATATTATGTATAAGGGAGAAATTATTATGAAGATATTGGTAATTATCATAAGCGCCCTGGCCTTGGTTTTTTCCTCCTGCGCTACAGGGCAGAATATCGGGGGAGACGGTTCAGCTGGTCGGCCCGGCGGCGGCAAAGCCCAGGGCGGACAAATACCGGTGGAGACTAAAATCGCCATATTGTTTGCCGATGGCTCCCTGGATGAATATACCACCACGGAATGGGATTCCACCTTTACCAACAGGGCGTATCAAAACCGGTATTCCGCTTCCGGGACCTTGCTGGAAAAGGTCGAGTTCGCCTATCAGGAAGACAAGGGCTGGTTAACCACCAAATTGTCCCGGGATGTGGAAGACCGGCTGAAAACCCGGATTGTGTATCAATATAATGAGCAGGGGCTTTTATGGAAAGAATCCCTGGCAAACAAAGCGGGCAAGACGGTTTCTTCTTATGAATACGGCTATGACAGCCGGGGAAACCGGACATCCCGGATTATTTATAACGCCACGGGGGTTAAACTGGCGGAAACCCTCTATACGTTTAATAACAACGGGCAACTTATCGCCACAGAAACCAGAGATGGTTCCGGTAAAAAGATCAACTCCACTGAAAATGAATATGATTCCGCCGGCAACCTGGTGAGCGAGAAGGTGTATAACGCCAATGGGGAATTGAACACCATTGTCAATTCGGTCTGGCAGCAAGGGCATGAAACGGAAAATCAACGGCAGAGGGCTGACGGCATGGTTCAACTCCGGATTACCAACGAATATGGCTCTTCCGGCGAACTGCTCCATAAAAAGATCGAAAATATTCAGGATGAATCTACCCAGATGATGGAGTATGAGTATGCCTTTAAGCCCGAAGGGCGGGCGAATTAGGAAGGGGGCAAATTGTGAAACCTTTTATTGCTGTAATATTATTGACAGTGAGCGCTGTTTTTGGTTTTGCCGAATCTGAGGAACTGGATATTTATACCTACCTTTATAACGGTGCGCTTACCAATTCGGAACAACTGGCTATCTTACAGAATGTGGCGGAGCTGAAAATAAGCGGCGCCGGTGAATTTTATGCCGGCGCTCTTCACCGTCTGGTAACTGATTATCAGAATATCAGAAATGTGACGGAAAAAAGCGCCGCCGATGAGCAGGTTCAGCTTTTGGCGGAACTTTTGGGAAACGAAAAACACAACGCCGCCGCGCCGGATCTATGGCGGGTGGTGGAAACTTTTTCGGACCCGCTGGTAAAGGCCGAGGCGCTCATGGCGCTGGGGAAAATGCGGGCTGTCGCTTTCCTTCCCCAGGTGGTAAAACTCCTGACGGATCTGAATAACACCTCTACGCCCGACCGGCTGACGGGTGAACGGATTGCCTTTGGGGCAATTATCTCTCTGGAAAAATACCAGGATATTTCCGGTTACCTGCCGGTTTATTTTGCCTCCATAGGCTGGTATTCGGACCGGATTAAGGCTCAGGCCCTGAAGTCCCTGCCCATTATTTCGGCGGACCCAAAGGAGCCTATGACCCAGGTTATCCAAAGCGGCGGTTATAATTACGCGACAAAACTGGCGGCCCTGCAAGCTATTGAGAATTCCGGCATAAGTTCTCCCGCCAAGGCGGAAGTGGCCGTGACGGCTTTAAGTGAAGGCTGGCGGGCTTCCACCGCCGATCCCCGGCAGCGGGGAATTCTGAACCAGATGCGGAAGCTGGCGATGAACATGATCTACCGCTACGGTACTGAGGCTGAGACGGTCTATCCCCTGCTGGAACGGTCCTACACGCAATACGCCGACCGGATCGATGGAGACCAGGGTGAAGCCCTGGACGCTATTGCCACTTTGGCGGCCCTGGGCACCGATGAGTCCGCCCGGCGGCTTTCGAAGTTCCTGGAGGATTTAAACACGAAACGTCAGCGTGATAACATACGCCAGAAAGAGGAAGGTCTGGTCCGGGAAATTATCCCCGCGCTGGGTAAAACCGGCCGCCCCAT
>JAISAN010000027.1 GCA_031266635.1 Treponema sp.
CCGGTAAACTTTTTTATCAGCGCTTTGCCCGCTTCTGTCTGCTCAAGCCCCGTAAAAAGACCGTTCAGGGCGGCGGCTCCTTTCGAGGTAAATACATCGGTTATCTTGTTTAACCCCGACTCAATATTGCCCGCGTTGGCCAGTATTTCTATTTTCGCGTTGCCGATATTTTTCGCCTGTTCAATGCCTACGTCCCGGCCTGCCTTTATCTGCTCAATGGTGATAAGATACTGCTGGTATTCCTTATTCTCACCCACTTCTTTTGCCAATGTTGTCTGCGCCGTAACAGACGCAAGCTGTTTTGCTTTCTCGGCCTCGGCTTCCGCAAGCCCGATAGACTGCTTCCCTTTCGCCTCATTTTGCTGCTGGACAAGGGTGGCGGCGGCTACCTGCTCAATTCGGAATTTGGAAGCCTCCGCCTCTTTTTCTACCGCCGTCTTTTTCGCATCGGCTTCGATTTCGATAACCGACTTCTGCGCCTGGGCCTGAACTTCCCGCTGGTATTTTTCCGCGTCCGCGCCGATGCTGACAATTTCCTTTTGCTTATTGGCGCTTACGATGGCCGCTTCTTTTTCAATCTCCGCGGCGCGGACGGTATTCACCTGGCTTACCGCCATGGTCTTTTCGGCGGTAACTTTGCTCTCCTCCGAAATTGCCTGTTCCGCGTGCTGCTTCGCTATCCCGACCGCCTGTTCGGATTTTGCCACCGCCTCTCCCGATGCCTGGGCCGCCGTAGCTTTTTTTACTTCCACCTCTTTTGTGGACTCTATTTCCGCTTCCTGCGCTTTTTGCCGGTTAAGCGCTACGGTGATGCGGGATTCCTTTTCTATTTCCGATTTTTTCTTCGCCATAATATCCTGTATTACATTGCTGTCTTTCGCGTCTTTTATATCCATCAATTCAATATTCTTTACCGGCACAACGCCCCACTGGATAAGCTCGTCCTTAACATCGTTGGTGAACTGCTCCCCATAGATCGACCGTTCCTGCATGATAGATTCAAGGTCCGATTTCGCCATAATTGACCGTACCGAACCCTGTACAATTCCCGCCAGATGATCGTGCAGTTCAGTCATGTTTTCGACTTTCTGGGCCGCCTGATTCGTGTCGGCGATGCGAAAAAAAGCTTTTACGTCAACGGTAAAGGGCAGACGGTTTTTGTCGTAAGCTTCGTAGCTGTTCAGGTCGAGATCAAAGTTGCTTACCGGAAGTTCCCGCACCGTAACGCCGAGCAGGGGCAGCCAAACAGGCCATTTATAATAGACATTGCCCGCCGGCTGGCTTACGCCGTAAGATACCGTTGTTTTGGACCGTTGAATAATGTGGACGGTATTCGCCGGAACAATACGCCGCAGCTTGAGGATATTGATAATTAGCACCAGCGCGATAATTAATCCCGCAAGTATTGCCGCAAGCAAAAATATTTGATAAAGCATAAAATCTCCTTTACTACTTGTATCATCTCATGTTTTCTATCTGTTTGTCTATTAGTAGAGTTGTTCGGAAACCTCAAGTTTCTGAACAACTTCCGCTGTAAACTGCAAAATGTAAAGCATTTTGCAAGACTTGTGAGACAACCAACCGGGTTGTCGAACAAGTCTACTGTCTCTCTACACGGATCATAATACAGGCAAATGGCCTGTTCAGGCAGGTTATCAAAAAACCGCGCCAAAATCCCGGCAGAGATGCTGCGCGGCGGTTCGTCCCGAGGAAACGGCCACCGGCATTCCTCCGGGGGGCATCATGCGATGGCCGGCGAAGTACAAGTTTTTGACGCTTTTAAGTTTGCAGGGATAGGAACCCCGCATCGAACCGGGAGGGGTCATGGTCATCCATGAGCCGTGGTATGACCCGCAGAAACGTTCATAGGTCAGGGGCGTTGCCACATCCCATACCGCGATCTTGCCTTTTATGAGCGGAAGCTGTTCCTCGAAACATTCGCGGATCGTTTCAAAGAGTTCTTCTTTGCGCTGTTTGTACAGGCCCTGGGTTTTTGCGGCTTGCCAGTAATCGTAGGTGTCTCCCAAAAGGATCGTGGTTAAGGCGGTACAGCCCTGGGGGGCGTAACCGGGATAGGCCGCGTAATTGTAAAAACCGGCGTCGGTAAAACGGACACCGCCGTACTCATAGGGCTTTTTCAGTGGGAAAAGGACATTTTCAGGCCATGCCGAAAGATCCGCCGCAACGCCCATGCAGACAAAGGTGCTCACCAGGGGGATGGTATTCCGGCGCATGTTGCGGGTCCAGTTTTCACGCAGGGGATCATCAAAGAGATTATCCACCGCGGCCAGCGTGTCGGCGGCGACAATCACCGCGTCGGCGGGAATGTGTTCGCCCTTTACGATAACTCCCGCGGCTTTGCCGTCTTTTACCAGGACCCGGTCTACCCGTTCCCCGTACCGTATAACGCCCCCCAGTTCCGCAAAGCGGCCGGCCATACCGGCGGAGAGTTTTGTGGAACCGCCTTCAATGTATCCGCCGTCCCCGGAAGCAAAATCCGCCAATGTAAACATCAGCGATACCGTGTCGTATTCCGGTGGGACAACGCCGGACAGGAGCAGGCGGATCCCCGGATGTTTGAACCGGGCCGCGTATTCCTTAACCGGCAGTTTTCCCAGGGGGATGAGACGGGAAAGAGCGGGCAGCATGTTGAGCAGCGCGCCAAGGGCGGGCCGGGACTTCTCCCTGACTTTGAGGTTCGGAATATCCATGATCGGCATTTTTAACGGAATAAAACGCCGGATGTCCCGGCACAAATTTTTGATAAGCGGCCTGTCTTCCGGTGATACGGCGCATAAATGCTCTTCCAGTTTTGCCGGATCCCGGTACAGGCAGATCTGCGCGCCTTCCCAGACGCAGACCATAAAGGGATCAACGTTGATTATTTGGGATGCGCCGGAAAGGGCTCCCACCTCATGCCAGACCTTGTGGAGCATTTGATCGGGACTGGAACCGGTGAGCCAGTGCATCCCGCCTTCAAAGAAGTAGCCTTTCCGCCGCCAGCCGGTACAATTGCCTCCGGGGACCAGATTTGATTCCAGAACAAGCGTGTCAAATCCGCTTCGTTGGGCATAAACCCCCGCCGTCAATCCGGCGATGCCGCCTCCGACAACAATTACTTTGCGCATAAACAAATTATACGCCAAAACCGTATCACCGGCTATTGCATTGCCTGACGGCATTTTCAAAATCAGCGCTTTTCGGAAACGCTATAATCGCCTTGGGCTCTGAGCCCTGACAGCTAACATCAAAATCCAATGATTCGCAGGGCAGCGGCTTTGCCGCCTTCGGTTTTTTTAGTCCCCATGGTGTTTTATGGTCAGATTTTACATGGGCGATTAGCCTGTATTTCATTCGCCCGGTCTTGTGATATATTTTTTTTGGAGTAAGCCATGACCCTTGACGATGTATATATTTCCCTGGGGAAAGCCCAAACCCGGCTGGCCCTGGAAACCCGGCTGGCCAGAGACCGGGCTTTGAAAGGCGCGGCGGAGGCCCTCGATGGGGGCCGCGAAAAGATCCTCGCCGCCAACGGACGCGATGTGGAAAAGGCCAGGGCCGGAGGGATGAAGGAAAGCCTCATTGACCGGCTGTTCCTCAACGGCAAACGGATAGACGACATGATCGCGGGAATTGAGACCGTGATCCGGCTGGAAGATCCCCTCGGCAGGATCAAGGCAGGCTGGACTCTGCCTAACGGCCTTTTGGTGGAACAGGTTACCGTACCCCTGGGGGTAGCGGCGATCATCTACGAGTCCCGGCCCAATGTAACGGTTGACGCCGCGAGCCTGGCATACAAGGCGGGCTGTTCCATCCTCCTCCGGGGCTCCTCCTCGGCGCTGGAATCAAACCGCGCCCTGACCGGCCTGTTCCGGGCGGGCCTTGAGGCCGGAGGCGGCATACGCAACGCGGCGGCACTGGCGGATTCGGGCAGCCGGGACGAGGTGGACGAGATTCTCCGGGCCCGGGGCAGGATCGATGTGGTGCTTCCCAGGGGCGGCAGGGAACTGATCCGCCGGGTGGTAGAAAACGCGAAGGTTCCGGTGATCGAAACCGGGGAGGGCAACTGCCACATCTATGTAGAAGGCGGGTTTGACCCGGACAGGGCGGTGGAGATCATCGCCAACGCGAAACTCCAGAAGCCCGGCGCCTGTAACGCGGCGGAGACCCTGCTGGTACGCCGGGACGCGCTGGCCGCCCTGATGCCGAAACTGGCGGCCCGGCTCGCGGGGAAGGCGGAACTCCGCTGCGACGGCCCCTCCCGCAGGGCCATCGGTATCCCGCCCGCGGGCCTTACGGTAAATGACGCGGCCCCGGAGGACTGGGAAACCGAATTTCTCGACTATATTCTGGCGGTGAAAACCGTGGATTCGGCGGATGAAGCCATCGATCATATCAACACCTATGGGACCAGGCACTCCGAGGCGATCCTGACCCATGACATGAAAGCCGCGGAGGAATTCCGCCGCCGGGTGGACGCCGCCTGCGTGTATGTTAACGCCTCTACCCGGTTTACCGACGGCGGCGAATTCGGCTTCGGCGCGGAGCTGGGGATCAGCACCCAGAAGTTCCACGCCCGGGGGCCTATGGGCCTTGAAGCCCTCACCACAATCAAGTATCTTATAAGCGGTCAAGGACAGATACGTGAGCCAGGTTAAAACCCGGTTGGTTTTAACCTGGCTCTTTAAGGAATTCCATGATACCTACACTAATCGCCGCGGCCCGGAAGATCGTTTTTAAATTTGGTTCCAATACCCTGGCGGACAAAGACGGAAAGATCAACGCCCTGTTTCTGGGGGAATTTGCCGAACAGGCCGCGGCTCTTATCCGGGGGGGCAAGCAGATCGTCATCGTTTCTTCCGGCGCACAGGTGGCGGGTCTTTCCACCATGGAAAAATGGGCCCGCAAGCGGGACCTCCACTACCGGCAGGCCCTCTGCGCCGTGGGGCAGGTGGAGCTCATGGATGCGTGGCGCCGGGCCTTTGAAAAACACGGCATCCACATTGCCCAGATACTCCTCACCCGTGATGATTTTGGGGATCAGATTAGAACCCTGAATATGCGGAACACTCTCTTTACGCTGGTGGACGAAGGGATCGTCCCGGTTATCAACGAAAACGACACGGTCTCGGTGGAGGAGATCAAGATCGGCGAAAACGATACTCTGGCGGCCCAGTCGGCCATTCTCTGGAGCGCGGATCTGCTGATCCTTTTCAGCGACATTGACGGGCTTTACGACAAAAACCCCAAGGAGCACCCCAATGCGGAACTGGTGAGCGAAGTCCGGGATCTTGAGGAAACGCGAAAAAACATCAGTATCGGTGAAACCAACAGTTTTGGGACCGGCGGCATTGCCACCAAACTTGACGCGGCCCAGCGGGTTCTCTCCTACGGTATCCCTATGATCCTGGCCCACGGCGGCCGGCCCCGGGCGCTGGAAGCATTAGCCGCGGGAACCCAGCGGGGAACGGCCTTCCTGGTTGAATGAGAAGTTCTCCGCCCGCGGGTATTTAATTCTTCAACGCCGGCACAAGCCCTACAAGGCCCTTGATTTCGCTGTCGACAAAGCGCAGGCCGCCGCCGACAAAATAATCCCGCCGGTTGGTCAGGGCATTGTTGATCCCTCCCTGAAGGTATATCCAGTTCCAGGGCTTATTTGATTCGGGATCAAAAAAGGGATAGACCCGCAGGGTTCCCCGCAGGTTGGGACGTTCGCCTTTTTGGAAATTAAACACCTCGCCGGATACACCCGCCCAGCGGACCGGCTGTATATCTATCCCGCCGCCGGCGGTGTTTTCCAGAATACCGCCGTGGAGGGTCAAAAAACCAAAACTGCGGGCCAATTCAGCGTCCACCGCAAAGGAATAGCGGGTTTCGGTGGTATCCTCCAGCGTTTGAACCCCGGATGCATCGGTTATTGTTTTAACCGTATGGGAGACCAGCCCCTCAGGGGCGGAGGAGATTCCTATCCGGTACCAGCGGTCGTTTGACGCGGGGCTAAGCCGGATCGAGGCGGCAGCCCGCAGTTGTTCGGTAAGTATGTCGTATCTGCCGTGGGTGTCCACCTCTACGCCAAGCCCCACCGCCTTTTTTACAATGGTCCCCGCGTCGGTAACCAGTCCGCCGGCGTTTTGCGCCAGGGAATCAATATTGTCCAGGGCGGATTGTAATGTTAGCGCCGCGTTTTCCAGCCGCTGCGCGGTAACAAGGATGCTGGCATACAACTGATCATCGTACAGGGCCATGCCGACATTGCCTTCTCCCCGGCGAATGTCATCGGTAATCCGGCGGATATTTTCCAAGGCGGCGGAAACATCCCCCGGGGTTTCCGTACCCGGCCCGCCCCCTTCGGCGAGGAGCTGTTCCAGCCGGCCGGTAATCTGGGCGGTGGATTCCAGAATCCGGGAAACCCGTTCCAGCTCCGCGTCCGACCGGGCGTTAAGTTTTCCGGCAATGGAATTGAAGGTCTCCAGAGATACGGAAAGCAGGGCCATCTGGTTATCCTGAAAATCACGGAGCAGTTGGGTAATTTGTCCGCCCATTTCCTGAACCAGCCCCAGGACGGCGGTAATATCACCGGCGTTTTTATCGGTGTTAATGGAACTTCCCGGAGGAACAATGGGGCTTAGCGCCGTTCCCGGATCCAGGTTAAGTACCGATGTTCCCAAAATAGAAGAGGCCCGCCGGGTGATACGGGCATTGCCGTGGATTTCCACATCCTTGAGGAACGCAACCTTGAGACGGGCTTCGTTATTTTCCAGACTGATGCTTCGGACCCTGCCGACCGCCACTCCCGCCAGGTACACCTTGGACCTGGTAGAAAGGCCCGTAGCGTCATCCAGAACCACCTCGTATATCCTGGTATTAAAATCACTTAAACCATCGGCGGAGGTAATAATATAAATACTGCCGGCAATCCCCAGGGAGATAAAAAAAACGGCGACCTTTATATAGCGCGTATTCATACCTGCATCCCGTTGAATGAAATCCGCAAAAAATCCTGTACCATTTGATAAGCGGAGTTCGTTAGTTCCTGTGGAGTTCCCTCGGCGACAATATGACCCTGATCCAGAAAAGCAATGTTACCGGCGATACGGAACGCCGCGGGAATATCATGGGTTATCATCACACAGGTTATGCCGAGTTCATGATTTACCCTGACCACCAGTTTGTTGATGGTTTCGGACAAGACCGGATCCAGGCCGGTGGTAGGTTCATCGAAAAAAAGCACCTCCGGCCGCATCATCAGCGCCCGGGCAACCCCTACCCGCTTCCTCATACCCCCGGATAATTCATCGGGGCGTTTTTGCTCAATGCCGGGCAGTTCTATCCATTCAAGAAGTTCCTCCACTCTTTTTTTGATCTCCCCCCGATCCTTTACCCGAAGCACTTCCTTAAGGGGGAAGGCCAAATTTTCCCCCACGGTCATGGAATCAAAAAGGGCGGCGTTCTGGAAAGAATAGCCGAAATGTTTCCGCATACTTATTAACGCGTCCGGCCCCAGGGCGGTCAGTTCCGTATCCTGAAACCAGACCCTTCCCCGGTCAGGCTTCATCATCCCCATGATGGTTTTAAACAGTACGCTTTTTCCCGTACCGCTTTGTCCGATGACGGCGCTGATGGATTTTTCCGGGATTTGGATATTCACCCCCTTGAGCACTTCGTTGCTGCCGAAGGTTTTCCAGAGATTTTCGGTTTTGATAATAGCGCGGGAATCCATCACCGTATTCATGCGTAAATAACCTGCAGCATAAGGGTGGCAAGAAGGTAATCCGCCACCAAAATGGAAACCGAAGAGGCCACCACCGCCTTGGTAGCGCTGTCCCCTACCCCCTTGGCCCCCTGGGAAGTCCTGAGGCCGAAAAAACAGCAAATCGTGGATACAATAAAACCCATTACCAGGGACTTGATGAGTCCTACAAACACATCCCTGGGGCTGAGAAAGTCAAAGAGATAATCCAGATAGCTGGCGGAATCAATATTAAACAGGTTGATTGATATGATAAAAGCTCCCAAAGTACCTACCATGTTGGACAGGAGGGTTAAAATGGGGAAGACCAGCAGGGAAGCTACCACCTTGGGAAGTACCAGGTAATGTTCCGCGCTGATGGACATGGATTCCAGGGAGTCGATTTGTTCGGTAACCCGCATGGTTCCCAGTTCCGCCGCCATAGCGGAGCCGTTTTTTGCGATAAGCATCAGGGTGGTGATAACCGGGGCAATCTCCCGGGACATGGCTACCGCCACCGCCGCGCCGGTACCAATTTCCGCCTGGAAAGGCTGCAGCATAACCACCATCTGGAGGGCAAAAATCATCCCCATGGCGCTTCCGGAGAGGATTATAATAAACAGGGAATTAATGCCCAGATGTTCAACTTCCATAAGATATTGGGCAAAGCGGAAGGGCCGTTTTACCACAGAACGGATCAATACCCCCAGAAATATAAAATATTCTCCCGTGGTTTCAAGTTTTTTAATAAAAATACGCCGCATAGTTATACTTTATTGTAATGCGGAACAGCCCATCTATCCAGAGTCTGTCCGCAAAGTAACCGACTTTATGGACAGACACTATCCAGTCCTTGCGATTTCCACCGTTTCGCCGTATTATGGGAACGTGGCGCTGCGAAAAATCAATAACAGAAAACGAACCCGGCAGACCGGAAGAAAAACCACCGGGGCCCGGAAATTCCATCCCGGGGTGATTTTCTGGTTAGCTTTTTTTATCCTGATGCTGGGGCTTTTTTGGGTAAACCGGGAAACCATCCAAAAAAACTATACCCAGCTTGTTGACCGGGTCTCGGGCCAGCGGCAGGTTCCGGCCCCGGAGGTTCCGCCTGAAGAGGATATTCCGCCGCCGCCGGCCGCGCCTGTGGAGGTTCTCCAAGAGCCGCCTGTGGCTCAAAGCCCCCGGGAAACGCCCTCCGCCGGTTCCCGGCCCGTTACGGTACAGCCGGAACCGGCCCAAAATACCCCGCCGGCTGGCGGCCCGGCCCCGTCTGCCGGGCCCAACCGGGAACCAGCCGCGGAACAGCGGCCGGCCCCGGCGCCCGAACAGCCTGGGCGGGAGCGGAATATCTACTTTACCCAGGTTGACAAGGAGGGAGTTATCCTCCGGTCAAAAACCAGCCGGAAAATCTCCTCCTCCGATTCCCCCATGCTGGACGCCCTTGGCGTTCTCCTCCAGGGGCCCACCACCGAGGAACAGCGCCGGGGGATAGTGAGCCTTATTCCGCAGGGAAGCCGGATTCTCTCCGCCACGGTCCGGGGCAGCACCGCCTATATCAGCTTTAGTGAGGAATTTCAGTACAACACCTATGGGGTGGAAGGTTATGCCGCCCAGCTTAAACAAATTGTCTGGACTGCCACGGAATTTCCCAATATACAGGACGTACAGATTCTTATTGAGGGGCGGCGGGTAGATTATCTGGGGGAGGGAATTTGGATAGGCAGCCCCCTCAGCCGGGACGAACTGTAAGGGCAGAGGTCTGTTCAGGAACGGGAAATCCGCGTTATCGAGACGGTTTTCCCTGTTTCCCTGTCTATTTCCGCGAGGACGCCCTGAACAGTCCCCGTCCCCTCCGCACATTCCATCCGGTACAAGACCTGGTTCCGGGACCGGTTTAGGCATATTTTTGGATCCATGCCGATAACGCTCCCCGTAACGCCGGTCATACCAAGGTCGGTGATATACCCCGTCCCCTCCGGCAGAATCCGCTCATCCGCGGTTTGGACATGGGTATGGGTTCCTGCCACCAGGCTTGCCCGGCCGTCCAGGTAATAGGCCAGGGCCTCTTTTTCCCGGGTGGATTCGGCGTGGAAATCAACCAAAACAATATCGCCCGGCCTTTTCGGGCCCGCGGATAAATCTTCTTCCGGGGAAGGGGTCTGCCTGGGCAGTAAAGAATCAAAGTACCGGAAGGGGCAGTCGATGGGGGTCATCAGTTCCCGGCCCTGGAGATTTACCACCAGCCAGGAAACAGCTTTCTCCAGCCGCACCCAGCCCCGGCCCGGCGTTCCGGCGGGGTAATTACCGGGCCGCAGAACCCGATGTTCCGCCTCCAGAATGGGCCAAAAATCCCGCTTTTCCCAGACATGGTTCCCGCTGCTTACCACATCCGCCCCGGCATCGAGAATCCGCTTGAGAACCGCCCCGGTCAGGCCAAAACCTCCGGCGGCGTTTTCCCCATTCACTACCACAAAATCCGCGGCGTGTTCCCGGATCAGGCCGGGGAGCCGGGCTTCCAGGGCTTCCAGCCCCGGATCACCCACCACATCGCCGATCATAAGGACATGTAACATAGGCCTACCGGGCGTATTCTACAATCCGGGTTTCCCGGATGATCGTTACCTTGATCCGCCCCGGATACCGGAGGTCGTTTTCGATCTTCTTGGCAATGTCTTTGACCAGATACCTGGACTGCTCCTCGCTGACCTTCTCGTTTTCGACAATGATCCGCAGTTCCCGGCCCGCCTGAATGGCATAAGCCTTGGCGATTCCCTCAAATCCCATGGCGATTTTTTCCAGATTTTCCAGCCTTTTGACATAGTTGTCCAGCGTTTCCCGCCGGGCGCCCGGCCGGGCCGCGGAAATGGCGTCGGCAATCTGGACCAGCACCGATTCAATACAGGTGTGTTCTATGTCTTCGTGGTGGCTCCCGATGGCGTTGATGATCCGGGGGTCTTCTCCCATTTTCCGGGCCATATCCATGCCGATTTCCGCGTGGTTCAGGTCGGAATCAGTCGCTGCCCCCTTGCCGATGTCGTGAAGCAGCCCCCCCCGCTTGGCCAGTTCCCGGTTGGCCCCGATTTCAGCGGCCAGGGTTCCGGCGATAATCGCCACTTCCCGGGAATGGTAGAGCACGTTCTGACCATAGCTGGTCCGGAAATAAAGCCGTCCCAGGTCTTTGATCGCGTCCTGTTTCATATTGTGAATCCCCAGATCAAAGAGGACTTTTTCGCCCTCCTCAAACATCCTCTGGGAAATGTCCCTGCTGACCCTGGTAACAATTTCTTCGATCCGGGCGGGATGTATCCGGCCGTCGGTGATGAGCCGTTCCAGGGAAATTTTGGCAATTTCCCGGCGGACCGGGTCAAAACAGGAAATAACCACCGCCTCGGGGGTGTCGTCGATAATAATATCCACCCCGGCCAGGGTCTCCAGTGTGCGGATATTCCGGCCTTCCCGGCCGATGATCCGGCCCTTCATCTCGTCGTTGGGCAGGGGTACGGTAGATACCGTTACTTCCCCGGTTACCTCCGGGACAATCCGCTGCATTGTGGCCACCAGAATGTCCCTGGCTTTTTTCTCCCCCGCAAGATTCGCTTCCTGCTCAATCTTGTTGATCAGGGCCTGGGCGTCGTGTTTCGCCTCATTTTCCAGATTCTGGATAATCAGGGTTTTCGCCTGTTCAGCGGTTAAACCGGATATCCGCTCCAATTCCTCCCGGTACCGCTCTTCTTCCCGGCCCAGAGCTTCTTCCCGCTCCTCAAAGACCCGTTCCTTGTTGGCCAGGGTCTGCTCGATTTTTTCTATCTGACCGGTCTTTTTTTCTATTAATTCTTCTTTCTGCACTACCCGGCGTTCATACCGCTGTAATTCAGCCCTGCGTTCCCGGGTCTCCCTCTCCTGCTGGTTTCGTTCGCGAATAACTTGTTCTTTTGCCTCAAGAAGAATCTCCTTCTTTTTGGCTTCAGCTTCCTTTATCGCATCCTGTTTAATACGTTCGGCGCGCTGCTCCGATGCCGTAAGTTGAAATCTGGCATACAGCCATCTAATGATCCAGCCTAAGGTTAACCCGGCAAGAGGGAGGATCGCATATAAAATCCACATTTTTGCCCACCCCTTACCGACGATATCTCAAAATACATGTTAGGATATAACAAAAACGATCGGACTGTCAATTATGAGAGGTAAAAATCTTCCCCGGATTCATGATATTATTCGGATCCCAGGCCTGTTTGACGGCCCGCATCAGTTCCAGTTCCGCGGCGGGCATAAGATTTCGCAGAAATTCCCGCCGTTTTATCCCGATGCCGTGTTCGCCGGAGATTTTACCCCCAAACCCTACGGTAATCCGGTACAATTCAGCCAAACAGGCGGCCTCGTTCTTGTTCCATTCCTGCATGGACATGGCCGGGTCCTTGACCAGGGTGGCGTGGAGGTTGCCGTCGCCCGCGTGGCCGTAGCAGGGGATTATCATGCCGTAGGTTTTCCCCAGCTTTTCCAGTTCCGGGATCATCAGGGGGATTTTGGATGTGGGAACCACAATGTCTTCCAGGCTCTGGGTAGGGCTGAAGACCTTAAAAGCCTCCGCAATGTTGCGGCGCACGTTCCAGATCCGTTCTATGTTGTTCCGGTCCTCCGCCACATAGACCTCCAGGGCGCCGCGGCTTTCGCAGAGTTTGCCGGTTTCGATAAGATCCGCCTCAATCTGTTCGGGATTGGCACCGTCCAGTTCGATAAGCAGCATGGCCCCGGCGTTTTCGTAGGGCAGGCTTTCGTTGAGGTAACGGCAGCTGGTGTGGACGGAAAGCTGATCCATAAATTCGATGCTGGTGGGGGAGAGTCCCCGGGAGAGGATCGCCGGCACCACATTGATAGCGTCCTGGGGGGTCTTAAACAACACCAAAAGGTCCGATTTTGCCGCCGGATAGCCAATCAGGCGGATGATCGCCTTGGTCACGATGCCCAGGGTTCCCTCGGAGCCGATCACGAGGCTCTTTAAATCGTACCCCGTTACGTCTTTGGCGAGCTTCCCCCCCAGTTCCACAATGTCCCCCTGGGGAGTCACCAGTTCCAGCCCCAGGACATACCGGCCCGTAACACCGTATTTTACCGCCTTGCCCCCGCCGGCGTTTTCGGCAATATTGCCGCCGATAACGCAGGTTTGCAGGCTCATGGGGTAGCCGGCGAAAAACAGCCCTTCTTCCTGGACCGCCTGGGCGAAATCATTGGTCACCATACCCGCTTCCACCACCGCGGCCATATTGTCCCGGTCTATCTCCAGAAGGCGGTTCATCCGTTCCAGGGAGACGACGATGCCGCCGTATTCGGGGATCGCGCCGCCGGAAAGCCCCGATCCCGCGCCCCGGGGGGTTATGGGGATCCGTTCCCGGTTGGCCAGCCTGACAATTTCCGCCACCTGTCCGGCGGTCCGGGGAAGAACCGCCGCTTCGGGCGTATGTCCGTAAACCTGGGCGTCGGTTTCGTCGTGGGAATAGGTTTCAAGTTTTTCTTCATCAACAATAACATTCCCGCCGCCGGCGATGGCCCGCAGTTCTTCAATAATACCCGCCGTTACCTTGTTATAGGTATGCTGATTCATGATTTGTTCCCCCGGCTCTGTCCCTGATCCCGTATGTTATCCAGCCGTTTTTGCAGTTCCCCCAGAACCTCAAAGGCGTCCCCCACGATGCCCAGATCGGCGACCCGGTGGAGGGGCGCGTCGGGATCGATGTTGACGGACACGATGGTCTCGCTGGTTTTTATCCCCGCCAAATGCTGAATGGCCCCGGA
>JAISAN010000162.1 GCA_031266635.1 Treponema sp.
GCGTACCGGCCCAGCCCCAGGGCAAGCCGTTCAAGCCACACCAGCGCCCCGCTCACCGTCTGGTTATCCAGGGGCATAAACATTCCCGCCGCAAACCCCAGCAGGGAGCCAATAAGCAACTTTACCCAAACTCTCATTGTAAAGAGCATACTTTATTGGAAGGCGGGGGTCTATCCCCCACCCGTACAATAAATTTCCTATCCAACGAAGAACCTCGGGGCTTGCCCCAAGGTTCTTCATTGGGGGAGGATGGGCAAGGCGAACAGCCACAGGTTACATGTCTTTTACCGCCTCAATAGCCCCGGACAGGGCTTTTTCCAGCAGTTCCGCCGGGGGTTCCTGAATGTGTCCAAGCCGTTCCATGTCTTCCACCAGGGCTTGGGCGGTCTGAATGTCCGCTTTGGCTTTTTGGTAAACCTCATCCCAGGAGAGCTTGATCCGGGCCACTCCTTCCTTTATGGCCTGTTCCGCCACATCCGCCGCCTCCTGGGCGAAGACCCCGGTCTCCTCCATGGTAGCGACGATGTTATCCGGCGTGATACCCCGTTTTTCCGAAAACTCCGCGATCGAGTGGGCGCAGCGGATCGCCATGCCATCGGTGATCTTTTTCGCCCGTACCAAAAGGGCCCCTTTCAGAATACCAGGGAAACAGACCGAATTGTTCACTTGGTTGGGGAAATCCCCCCGACCGGTGGCGACGATAAAGGCCCCCTCCTCTTTGGCGGCATAGGGCCAAATTTCCGGCACCGGATTGGCGCAGGCGAACACGATGGCTTTAGGGGCCATAGCCCGCACCCATTCCCGCTTTACCGTGTTGGGGCCGGGGGTGGAAAGGGCGATTAGCACATCCGCTCCCTTGATGGCCGCTTCAACAGAAAGTGTCCGGCCGGGATTGGTCTTCTCGCAGAGTTCCCATTTCCGGTAATTCCGTTTGTCGTTTTTGATATCTTTCCGGCCCAGGTGGAAGCTGCCGGTGGAGTCAAAAATTGTCATTTTGGCGGGATCACCGCCATCCGTGAGAATCAGCCGGGCGATGGTACTGTTAGAGGCCCCCGCTCCCAGTAGCACTATCTTTACCTCGTTGAGCTTCTTCTCCGCCAGTTTCAGGGCGTTTAACAACCCCGCCAGGGTGATGCAGGCCGTCCCCTGGGCGTCGTCGTGCCATACGGGAATGTCGCAGGCTTCCCGGAGTTCGTCCAGCACCCTGAAACAGTTTGGCTGGCTGATGTCTTCCAGGTTTATGGCCCCAAAAGAATGTTGGACCATTTTTACAAATTCTATGATTTTTTCCGGGCTGTTTTTACCGTCGGGTCCCCGGGAATCCACGCAGAGGGCTACTGCGTCCACACCTCCCAGGTACTTCATAATCATCGCCTTCCCTTCCATAACTCCCAGGCCGCCGGGGGGCGTACAGTCCCCGTCTCCCAAAACCCTGGTGGAATCGGACACCACAGCCACCATGTTCCCCCGGTTGGAGAGGGCGAAAGAGCTGTCCCGGTCTTCCCTGATGGTGGTGGAGATTTTGGAAACCCCCGGCGTGTACCACACGTTAAACCAGTTCAGGCCGGAAAGCCCGCATTTGGGCAGGGTCTGCATTTTCCCGCCGTAAAAGTGGTGGGCCTCCAGGGAGAGGTTTTTGAGAAACAGGGTTTTGGCCTGGGCCTTTTTATCTTCAGTAAAATTCGCGGGAAAAAGGCTGTCCAGATTATTGAGTTTTGGATCGATGTTCATAATGGCTCCTTGTGATAGAAATTTTCAAGACCCTCGGAATTTTCAATTTTTGTGGTTTTTTCCGCCATAACGGTTAAGCTCTCACATCACTTTGCGCCGCAACTCACTCCGGCGGGGTTGCCGCATCGTAGGCTGCCTGGCGCAATATTGCCGCGTTTGCTTCGGAAAGCGAACCGCAAAACGTCAGCGTTCTCGGATCGATGCCCAAAACCGTCATGGCATGGACGCATGCTGAAAGATAGGAACCAGCGTAAGATGGATGCGTTTGATCCGTTTGATACAGATTAATTTCCCCGTGGTCCTCGAATACTTTGGTAAAGGCCTTGCCGACCCAACAAACAGGAATGTCCAGCGTTTCACCGACATCCGCATAGGCGGCCCGTAGCAGGCCTTCCATAGCCGGCACTGTACCGCCGTATCTGGATTCCCCTGCACGGTCCGGGTATCCCCAGGTTTCATATAGATAAATTTCCGCATGCGTCTGGGTGGCGTTTATCTTGTTCTGTAAAGCCCGCGCCGCGCTTAAAAAACGGTTAGGGTAATTGATGGGCCGGGTACTATTTTCCTGCAAAATGACATAATCAAAGTTGTTTTGTCCCTCCAGTACGGGGGTAAGTGCTTGTCCGTTGGCATGTGTTGGATCCGCGAAATTTTCAAGCGTGGAACTGCCGATTGCTACACGGACCGCGTTAATTGCGATGCCAGCATCGGACGCAATGGATTCAAATATTTGTTCCAAGTTGTTGTAATAGGTAAAGCTGTTGCCGATAAAGAGCGCGTGTTTTTGCGGCTGTAACGCGCCTGCGGTGCTTAAAATATTTTTTGCGCGGTCAAGTTCAATAAAATCATCGTAGAATATTGCCGCAAGCTCGTTATCCGTAATACGGCCGATATAGCGGCTGCCGCTGCCGTCTCCCGCATCGGCGACTGTTGAAAGACTTTTTTTTCTCGGCGGCGCTACAGCATCCGCAAGGATCCCTATATTCCCACCGCCGCTTTCACCGATATTCGCACCTGCTGGCAGCACAATATCCACATCGCCATCTTTCAGAATTTTCGCGCCAAAATTCGCAACCGTGTGATATACGGCATCTGCGTAGTACCGGTATGTAATCTTGTCGTAGTTGATCGAGTTTGTCGTGCAGTATGTCTTGAAATCATAGATCAACGTCAGCGCCGTCGCCGTTGTAAGATACCGGCCCCACACGCCAATCGTTAAGCTGGGGATTTCTTCGGGCGGAGTTAGGTTGTCATCAATGCCACCGCCGGGATTACTGCAACCGGAAGTTAAAACACAATTTACACTCATAGTGATAACAAGCATTATTCCCAGGATAAATTTCCTCATAAAAGCCCCTTTGCTGACATTGGACTTGTTCGACAATCTGGTTGGTTGTCGAACAAGTCTATTAACTCTATATCGCGGACAATTGGAATATGAGTTAAGCAGTACCGTTTATGACCCTGCTTGACTTCTGTTTACGGCAAGAATGGTTTTTGCGCGATCCAGTTCTATATAAACATTGTAGAACGTGCCGGTAAGATCGTCATCGGTAAGGTAGCCAATTTGCCGGTTCCCGCTACTCGATCCTGCATCGCCAACAGATGCCAGCACCTTTTTCCGATCGGCACCCGCAAGCATCTCTATTCCACCGGCTGTTCCTATATTTGCACCGACCGGAAGCACAATATTTACATCGCCCTCATCCAGCACCACTTGCCCAAAAGCCGCAACTTCATAATAAGGATCAGTGGATACTGGGCCTGATTTATACCGGAAGGTAATGTCGCCATGAGTGATTCCCTCGGAGTCGCAATAAGCGATGAAATCATCCCTTAAAAGGTCAGATGTCGCCTCTGTAAGGTATCTGCCCCATACTACAACCACCAGACCGGGACTATCCCCGTCAGGCTTTTCTTCATCGGTGGTGCCGCCGCCGGAATTGTCACAGCTTAGTATCAGAGCGCCGATTGCGAAAATCGAGGCAAGCAGCGTAAAACCAAAAATAAACTTCTTCATCGTCATAAACTTCTCCTTACAATACCATTTCATCTGTTTTTCTCAAAAACACTGGTGTGCCGGATTAACAACCCGGTACAGCCCGCGTATAAACCAAAGTGGGATGACTCCGGCTAGCCTTTGTATTTGGGGTCCAGTATTTTACGAGCCCGGGGAAGGTCGCAATAGACCAGGAACGCCTGGGTAATTGGGTCCGTGTTCAGTGAGGCGACCATACGGTCGTCGTTGGTTTCCTTGCCGTCCGGGCCGACCACGTTCACCCCGTTCAGGGGCTTTTTTACTTTAATGTCACCAGTGCCTTTGAATGCGGTGGTGTCCTGGGTGTCAATATTCCTGGCCACCGGAATTACCACGTCCACGTCCTTGTCCTTTAGAACCTGCGCCGAATAGGCCGCGATGCGGTAAAACCGGGAGTTTCTCTTTGTGCCGTCATAAAAACGGAATGAAATCGCCTCGTATTGTATCTTTTGTTCGTCGCAATACTTCTTGAAATCCGCGGTCAGAGCGGCGGCGGTTTTTTCGGAAACAAACCGGCCCCACACGCCGATCATCAGCGAAGCCTTTTCTTTGACGGAACCGCTGCCGCTGTCTGCTACGGCGTTTCCCGCAAACAAAAGACCAAGTGTCAATGTCGCGGTCAACATTCTCCACAAAGTTATGTTTTTCTTCATACATCTCTCCCTTTTATGGCATTTCTGCCATTAAAAATTATCCCGCGCTATGCGGGGATTTTAATATTGGATCGTGAAACGCAAGGGTACGCCGAAACGAAGAACGCCGTATTTAGCGGAGCTTGCGGCATCGTTGCTGTAGCTGGTGTTGTTGAACGTCAGACCTGCTTCGATTTTCGCTCGTTCAGTAACTTCAAAAATCACACCTGCGTAGACGCTTAAGGAATCGTAAGTGTGGTTCACTGTGCCTGAAGAATTTTCCACTGTGGCGATGCCGATTTTGTTCGCAACCGCCGCGTCCAGTGTCAGCTTTTCATGCAAGAGGTACTTTACATCCACCCCATTGAAAACCGCCAGCCAGTTGTTTTTGACTCCCGTAGTAAGTGTATCTGTATAGATGCCGTGAATCGTCGTGGCGGCATCGGAGTCATCTGAAATGTTCGCAAAACTCAGGTTGTTATTGAAGGTGATCCGGGTATTTTTGATGCCGTTAAAGTAGGTGTTTAGATTAACGCCGTGCCAGAACGGATAAACCGTCTTTGCCGTCGTCGTAAGGCCCGTACTCTGGGCGTACGTTTCGGCGGAAATGAACCGGGTCTGTCCACTGTACCCTAGAGTGATTCCCAATCTGGGCAGTACCTGCATGTTACCGTAAAGACCGAACATTACCGTATTGTCCAGGTTGTCTGAAACGCTGGCGATTCCGTCTTTTGCGGCTTCTGCCGGATCGTTCCACTTTCTGGCGGTACCATTGTAATGGGCAACGGCCTCCAGATTAATGAGGCCGGCGATTCCTCTGACATCGGCCCTGGCCTTAAAACCAAAACTGTTGTCCCGGTAATCCCATTCCGTTGAGCCGCCGGATTGACTTGAACTTGTGGTGTTGAAAAACGGGGGCGAAATCGTGGTGGACACGTTTTGACTGCCCAGGTCTATCGTAACCTTGTCAAATTCGAGGGTAAAAATTACGCCCCCCACAAAGGGATTTGGCCGGTAAATAGCGAAGCCTGCGTCCAGCGGCAGGCCGGTTGAAATATTTCCCGCGCTGGGCTTATCAAAGTAAATGGCGCCAAAATCTTTTTCCATGCTGGGCACAAAATCGTTGAAATTGGCGTAGCGGTATCTGGACATCATGCCCCGCTTAAATTCATTTCCCACATAGATCGTTAAAAAATCGAAGGGTTTGAGCCACGCGCCAACCCAACCCAGCCTGACCGGGCCTTTTCGTAAACCGTTGGTGGGTCCGATTAACTGTATTCTACCGCCATAAACGCCGTCCTCATGCTCGTAGGAAAAATTGACGTTAATGTCGTCGTCTACCGTGTCGGTGTCAAAAATCGAAGAGCCCAGCGGAAACACTACGATGTCGGCATCGCCCTGATAAACGTTTTTTTCCTTGTCGGCGTAATCGCCCGTATAGGACGTAACGCCCACCGCGTCGGAATAAATGCTCGCACTGACATTAAACCCGCCCGGTTCGGCAAACGCCGGAGCCGTTAAAAGGCTTAAACCCGCCGCGGCTAAAGCCGCATTTTTCATTTTTACCATACCTTCCTCCTTAAGGAAAATTAACGGGAACCTCCAGAGACCAAATTTTTGGAGGCACCCTAGTAAGGGAAATACGGAGTATATGCCACACCGGTGGCAAGGGACATCATGATGAAGATCATCACGGTGACCAGGGGACCCAGCCAGACTCGCCCGGTCAACAGGAAAAATGAACGGTTGAAATAAGGCAGGATGAACATCATCGGAATGATGATTTGCAGCATATTGATGTAAAGCCACTCGGTGGTCCAGAAAATAGTTCCTGTGACGGCAAATGTAACGTACTGAATCACCATAATGGCGATAAGGCCCAGGGTATTCCCCAATGCGCAGAGGAGACGGTTCCGCCATTCCACGCGACCCGAGAAGCGCATTGAGCAATTGACCCTGACGGAATTGGAAAAATAGAAGATAAAGAAAAGCGGAATATACATAAGCCAAATTAAAAGCCAGCGCAGGTTGACCGGACGCGCCGCCAGCAGGAGGAAGCGGAAATCGACATGAAACAGCAGATAGCTCAGGTAAACCAGCCCGTAAAAACCCGCGAAAACTGCCGCCGCCAGAAGCAGGGTTTTTCCAAGATTGTTACGGCTGATCTTAAGGCCCCACATGTCCGGGTTTATTCCCGACCTTTTGCCTGCGAAACGATAATGTAAATAGAAAATGAGAAGCCCCAGAGAACCGTTTAACATGGCCCAGAGCAGCACTGCGTTGATCATTCTACCGGGGAACCACCACGTCATATCGGAATTGGTCGCGGCGGGGAAAAAGAAACCCGTAGCCCTGGCGCAGGGTACGTATGCCACACAGGCCACGGTGGCGGAAAAAGCGAAGGTGCCCCAGAAGACAGCCCTGCTTTTGCCTGTTTTCGGCGCCGGAATATCCTGGGGCACAGGCTGCGCGATGGAAGCAAAGAACGGAGTTTTTAGCAGCAACCCCGCGAAGGGCACGATAAAAAGGAAACCGCCGATTAAGGCCAGCAAATTGAATAGTTCTTTGAAGAACCAGATTTGGCTGCTTGAAGGAATCACGTTTTCCATGCCGAAGCTGATGATAAAAAAATCAATGATAGTAGCGACCGCCTGGGGAATATAAGGCTGGATGGGATGTATCGTATTTTCGTTGTACACCACCCGGAGTGTTCCGGTTTCCCTGTCCCCGTAGTATCTACCGATCTCCACTTCCGCTATTTGTTCATTTTCTTCAAAGATGGAATTGACCACCCGTAAAGCTTCCGGGGCGTTGCGCATATCCGCGTTTCCGTTTTCATTTCGGAAACCGCCCTCATCGTAGCGGGCGTAGCCCATGCCCAGATTAGTATGCACATTTCTTAGCACCCCTTCTGTAAACGTAAGCACATAGCCTGACACAAAGACCGCTTTTAAGCGGTTTGCTTTGTCCGCGGCTTCCCGCTCGGCGGCGCTTATTTCTTCGCCTTCGCCGGAGTTCTCCTCTTTTGCCGCCTCAAGCAAATCGGCATACTGCCGGCCAAAGTATGCTGCCGCCCGCAATGCCCCGTTTCCGCCGGCGGAATGCCCAGTGGCACCCACCCGCGACTTATCCACGTAATTAAAAACATCACTGTCGCAAACGTATTTTACCACTGGGATGATACCGTAGCCTTCTCTGGTGGCGGTGCTTTGGGCAAAGGTAACGCTGGAATCCCCCTGCCAGTAGGGGTCTATCGTAAGCGCCACTATTCCCCGGCGGGCGAGTTCCATGGAATTGCTTATCTGCGTTTCCCTTGTCCGCTGGAAGCCTGGACATACCACAACGAGCGGCGCGGGATTATCTTCAGTGGCCGATTTCGGTTTGAATAAATCCGCCTGTATCCACTGGCCGTTTTCGGCGGGGATCTTCAAGCCCACTACATCCACAGTTCCACCGACACTTTGTAACAGCGCCGCACCAATGTTCCCAACAAGAACCAGTCCCAGAGCTATGCCCAGCTTACACCCCAACGCGCCTGCTTTCATATTTTCCCTCTCCGACTGCATTTAGTATTTTTCCTCGTCAGCAAAACTGACAAAAACATTGTTATAGTGGAATGAACAATTTACATATTTAGTTGGTCCAGGAACTTCAACTTCTCTGATCTCCACTTCTGGCGGGTAGCCGGTGCAGAGTGTGCTGAGGAGATAAAATTTCCGAACGCCGTTATGAAATTTTTGTGAGAAAAGGGATTTATTGCCTGAGTTTGCTACTAAATGTAAGAAAACCGCACTATATGCGGGGGGGGGGGGGGGCTAAGTCTATATTATATAAAGAATTACGAGAAACACGCATCCTTTTTCACCTCGTTTTTTGCGGGTACGTCAAATAATACAACATAACGGTATACCGGAATGGGAACATTGTCAAGCGAAAAAAGCACCGGACAGAAGAAATAGTACCGAAAGTATAAAGAGGAAGTTTTTCCCCATCTATGATACGTGATAAAAGAACGATGTTACTTCAGAGAATGTCTCTATTGCATAGACATTAGACTCATCATCCTCCTGAGAAAAAAGAGATATGTTTTATGGGTCAACTGGAATTTACATGGTAAATACCATATTAATTTTCTAATACGACTTTTTATTCTTGTCAGCATGGCCATTAACAGGGAAGTTCATACGCTTCAACAATTCCAAAGCTATGAAACCAGAAAAAATGACAAAACTATGGGCAAGAATTACAAATTGGTTGTTTGTATACTTTTTTACACTATGGTTATTTATTCAACAAAGGTACATAATGAATTTATGGAAATATTATTGGACGCCAGTGCAATAATGGCTGTTATTGTAGATGAACCTGAGAGCGAAATAGTTATATATCATACGAAAGATGCCATAATAGTTTCCCCCAATATGGTGTCATTTGAAATCGCCAACGGTATAACAAAAATGCTCAAGAAAAAACTCATTGATACTCAAGAAAAGATGATCCGCATAATTGAAAGTTTCGAAAAAATACCAGTAAGGACCATAGAAGTTGATCTTAAAAAATCGTTGGAAATTGCATGGAGATATAACATATATGCGTATGACGCCTTTTATTTAGAGGCTGCCGGGAGATTGAATATCCCTCTTTTGACCTTTGACGGCGGTATGAGAAGGATAGGAAAAGAACTTGGTATAACTGTTTTGGGAGGATACGATGCAGGTATTTGACTATAATGAGTTTAGTCAGGATATGACAAAAGTATTCGATGCGGCGTTGATTGACGAAGTAATTATCAACAGCAGGGATGGAAAGAGTTACAAATTACTTCCGGTAAAGGAAACTGGTAAAACAGGGAAATCACCGTTTGAAGATATTCCGCGAATAAAACTGAATATTACCACCCAGGAAATTGTAGAACTCCTGCGGGAATGTAGGGCCGGAGTATAGGGCGCTTTAGCGCCTGAAGCGCAAACAATCCTTGTTATGCATAATGTATTCTTTTACCATATTATTCTTAATCCGTTTTCTTCATATTGTTTTATTAAAGTATCCTTACTGAGCAATACCATGCCGTTCGTTATTGCCTGCCATATCAACATCCGGTCAAATGGATCTTTGTGATTTTCTTTCAACGGAAGCTCGTGGAATGTTATTGTTTCCCTTGCTTTCATATCCATAATTGTAAATCCCATTTCTCCGGCATATTTTGGAAAATCTTTTATATCTATTTGCTCAAATGTTAATTTTTTAATACGCGCTTTTAATGTTATTTCCCAAAATGTTACCGTACTTACAAATATTTCATTATTTTTATCTGAAATAATTTCTTTTACTTTTTTACTTAATCTGGCCGTGTCCAATGTTGCCCATATAAACGCATGGGTATCCAATAGATACATCATAATCCGAGAAACTCTTCAAGGGAAATTTTTCCATCGCCTTCTTCTTTATATGACGCAATGCCGTCCAAAACGCCTATGTTTCTGGGCGTATTTGTATCTTCTAACGGAATTATCATGGCAATGGGTTTCTTGGATTTACCATACAATATTTTCACCTTTTCCCCATTTTTTACCTGAAAAAGGATGTCCGAAAAATGGGTCTTTACTTCCGCAACCGTTAAAGCTTTCATACTATTTATTCTAATAGATTTTTTATTCTTGTCAACATGTCCATTAACAGGGATTTCATGTGCTTCAACAATTCCAAATTCAAAACAGGTAATGGCGGCTTGTCCGATAGGCGGGAATGGGGTATACATACCTTATCTGATATGACCGAACAGGAAGCATGGGAGCTTGACGAGCTTTTAACCAAAACAACCCCGGAAGTAGACCCCGCTGTTGAAGGGCCGTTTATCAAACAAGTCCAATATACTGGAAATAAGAACGCCATTGAAGTAATGGAATCAATGATGTCAGCCGAATCAGTACAAAGCGCCCGGATGAAAGCCGAACAGGAAATATTAGCGATAAAGCCCAACATCGTCTAACGGGATGGTATGTTTTGTTGTGGGTTTCCTCCGTGAACCGTGTAGCTCTCGCCCCAAAGGTTCGCCGGTGAAAAATTCCGTATCCGTCAATTTGACCCATAGGTGTATGAGCGGAAGGAATATCCCTTCAAGGGGCGCACGGGGTCCGTAAGAAAAGGCCAGGCCAAAGCCTGCGTCAGAAAAAGCGACAGCCGTTTAGCCCCGCAGCAAGGGAAATTCCTTCCGCTTTTACGGAGCATGGTCAAAACTGAAGGGTACAAAATTCCGCTCAAAGCCAAATAATCCTCCCCTTGGTAAGGACTTCCGCGCCTTCCGGGGTAACAAGAATGTCGTTTTCCAGGCGGCAGCCGCCGTGGACCGGATCGTAGAGCCCCGGTTCCAAGGTAAAGACCATGCCGGGCGACAGAACCCAGCGGTTGTCTTCCCGGCTCCTGATGGCCGGGGCTTCATGGGCTTCCAGGCCGATGCCGTGGCCCAGGCCGTGGGGCATGACTTTTTTTGACTTGGCGAAAAACGTGTCCACCGCCGCGGCAATAGCGCGGGCCGGGACGCCGGGCTTTACCAGAGACAGGGCAAGGGCGTAGGCCTTTTCCGTCAGGGCCAGCATCCTTTCCTGGGCCCTGCCGGGCTCCCGGACAAAGGTAAGGGTTACGTCGGTGGTATAGCCCCGGTATTTCACGCCGAAGTCGAGGATCGAAAGCCCCGGCCCCCCAAATGCCGCCCCGGTATACGCGGGGAAGGCGTGGATGCCGAAACTCCGGCCCGGCCCGGCGGCCAGGGTCTCAAAACCCGTACCCTCGCAGCCCCGGTTCCGGGCTTCCGTCTCGATCAGGAGGGCCGCGGCGGTTTCGGTTTTGATATGCCCCGCCCGGACTTTTTTTTCCAGCAGATCGATCAGATCGTTGGTAATTGCCGCCGCGGTTCTCAAAACGGCGAGTTCTTCATCGTCCTTGAGGGCCCGCATTTTTTCCACCGCCGCCCCGGCGCCCCGGTCCCGGCAGATAATATCAAAATCCGTCATGTCCCCCACGTGCCGCAAAAAAACCGGATAGGGGGTGCTGGCGGGAATTTCGATTTTTGAACCCAGGGGCGTGTTCAGCGCGGCCACGGCGCCCCGGAGGGCGGTGCCGGCCTGCCGGTCAAATTCACCGTAGGGAATAAGGATGTCCACCTGGGCGTAACAGTGCGCCAGATTAATGTCCCAGGGAATCAACAGGGAGCGCCGGTCCACCGAAAGGAACAGCAGCGCGTCCATGGGCTGGCCGCTGAACCAGCGCAGCGCCGGGTCCCGCTTCCCCTCGGCATCCTCAAACATCACCAGGCTTATCCCTTCCCTGGCCATCCAGTCGTAGAATTGTTCCCGCCGTTTTTCAAAGCCGCCCGTATCGCTCATGGCGTTCCCCGGCCAAAAATTTCCCCCGCGGCGGCGATAAGGGCCTCCAGTTCCCGGTCGCCGATCCAGTAATGGGTTACAAAACGGAAGACCCCGTTCTCCGGGGGGTTGATCCGGATCCCCCGGCGGGAGAAGGCCGCGCCAATGTCCGCCGCCCGGCGGGGATCGCAGGCGGGGGGAAACCGGAAGTACACCATGTTGATATCCGTTTCAGCGGGGTTTGTTTCGATCCCCGGAATTGCCGCCAGCGCCGCCGCCAGTTTTTTTGCCCGCCGGTGATCGTCCGCCAGGTACGGGGGATGTTCCGTCAGGGCGATGATCCCCGCGGCGGCAAGAATCCCCGCCTGCCGCATCCCGCCCCCCAGAACCTTCCGCTTCATCCGGGCCTCGGCGATAAAGTCCGCGGGGCCCGCCAGCAGGGAACCCACCGGCGCGCAGAGCCCCTTGGAAAGACAGAACATCACCGAGCCCGCCAGGGCGGCAATGTTCCGGACCCCGCAGCCCAGAGCCAGGGCGGCGTTAAAGATCCGGGCCCCGTCCAGATGCACCGGCAGCCCCCATTCACCGGCGAGGCGTTTTACCGCTTCCATGGCGGCCAGGGGCACGGCCCGCCCCAGGGAATGGGCGTTTTCCAGGCAGATGAGGGATGTGGCCGGGGCGTGGAGGTCCCGCTTCCGCAGCCTCCGGCGGACTTCCTCCGGCTCAAGGACCCCGGCGGGAGCGGGCACACAGCGGGTCTGCACCCCGGCAATCGCCGCCGCGGCCCCGGCCTCGTGGACAATGATGTGGCACTCCTCCCCCAGAATCACCTCGGTTCCCCGGGGACACCAGGTAAAAAGGGCCAGCTCATTGCCGAAGGTGCCGGAGGGGACGAACAGGGCCGCTTCCTTGCCGGTCAGTTCGGCCCCCAGTTCTTCCAGCCGGTTTACCGTGGGATCATCCCCGTACACATCGTCCCCCACCTCCGCGGCGGCCATAGCTTTCCGCATGGCGGCGGTGGGTGCGGTAACCGTATCGCTTCGCAGATCGATCATTTTTTCTCCCTTTTGCGGCGTATCACTTTCAAAGCTTTTGCCCGTTTCTTCCGGTCCACATTGAGCAGAATCGCCCCCATAATCGCCGCCAGGAGGCTAAACAGGATAATGCCCCCGCCGATGCCGGGAATATCCGTCAGCGGCAGATTCACATTCATCCCGTAGAGGCTGAATATCAGGGTGGGGATCATCAGGACGATGGATACAATGGTGAGCCGCTTCATCACAATGTTGAGGTTGTTGGAAATGACGCTGGCAAAGGCGTCCATGGTGCCGGTGAGAATCGACGAATAGATATTGGCCATTTCAATGGCCTGCCGGTTTTCCACCACCACATCCTCCAGCAGTTCCTTTTCATCTTCCTTGAACCGGATTAAGGGGGATTTCTGGAGCTTCTCCAAAAGCAGTTCGTTACTTTTGATGCTGGTGGTAAAAAACACCAGGGACTTCTGGATGGAAAGGAGCTGAATCAACTCGTTGTTTTTGATGGACTTTTGCAGTTCATTCTTGATAATGTTGGTCCGCTTGTTCAGTTCCTTGAGGTATTTCAGAAAGGTAAAGGCCCCCCGGCCCAAAAGGTTCAGCACAAAGGCGCTTTTGTTTTTGATGCTGAAGCCCCGGATCCGGTTCCGCAGAACGTCTTCCAGGGCGTCGCTGGAACGCTGGCAGATAGTAACGATCTTGTCGGAAAAAAGGACGATCCCCAGCGGCAGGGTGTAGAAGGGCACTTCGTTTGATTCATCGTACACCGGGAGCCGGACGATGATGGCGGTGTATTCGTCTTCTTTTTCGATCCGGGCCTGTTCGTCGGCGTCCATCACGTCGGTCAACAGTTCCCCGGCGATGCCGAATTCACTTTCCAGCCGGAAAAGGTCTTCCTTGCCGAGGTTCCGGGCATCAACCCAGCAGCCCTTGCTGACCGCTTCGACCTCGGCCAGTCCCTTGTCATCACTTTGGACACGAATTTTAATCATATTGGTTCTCCCTGGATTACGGGTTCCGGCAGAAGGTCTTCCATAAAAACCCGGAACGTTTCGTAATCCGGCGGGATCACCGGCGGGGGTTTTTCAGTGGAACAGGCCGTGTACTGGAAACGCCGTGGTATAACGGCCCGGAATGGGCCGGTAGGCGGTTAAACTACTGCCGCCGTCCGAATCGGACATGGCATTTCCTCCTTAAAAAAGAAAATTCCGGCCAGCGATATGCGCCCAGCCGGTATGTATCTATACTAATGAATAAAAGTACGGTGTACAAGTAGACGGTGGAGCGCGTATTGACTAAATCTTCGCTTTTTTGTATAGTAATACCTCCCGTATTGTCAGCGAGACGGGATTGAAATTGTGAGGAGGCTCCATGAGCGCCAGGATACGGCTCAAAAAATTCGGTACGAAAAAACGTCCCTATTATCGCATTGTGGTAATGGATAAGCGGGACCCCCGGGACGGGAAAACCATCGAGGAACTGGGGTATTATCATCCCATTGAGGCGGAGGATCGGCAGATTCAGTTTGACGCGGACAAGGCGAAGGCCTGGCTCGAAAAAGGCGCCACCGTGACTGATACGGTCCGCCGGATCTTCAACAAGAAAAACATCTCTATCCGTTAGTACGCGAGTGCGGCGGTACAATGGCTTGTTTTTCCGCCGGATGGGTTTTAAGCCGCCGGTAAAAAGGTATACCAAATGGAAAAAGATCTGGTTGAATATATTGTGAAATCCCTGGTTGATGATCCCGGCCAGGTGACGGTTAGTGTGGTAGAAGGTGAAAAATCCACTATTCTGGAACTCCGGGTGGCGTCCGGCGACATTGGCAAGGTAATCGGCAAACATGGCCGTATTGCCAAGGCCATCAGAACCGTCCTCCAGGCGGCCACTGCCAAAAGCGGTAAACACACGGTTCTGGAAATCCTGGACTGAGATTCCCCTTGTCCGGGCGGGAAAACAGGATATACCGTGACTGATCGTTTTGTGGTTGGCCTGATAGGCGCCCCTTTTGGCCTTAAGGGTTTTGTGAAAGTCCGGTCCCTTTCCGGGGAAACCGGGCATCTTCTGAATCTTCAATCAGTCATCCTCCGCCAGGGGAACGCCGAAAAAACAATAGATATTGAGGAAAGCGCCTCTGTCCCGCCCCAGGTGATAATGAAATTTGCGGGTATCAACAGCCCTGAAGCGGCAAAAAGCCTGGGCGGCGGGGAACTGATTGTCTGCCGGGAACAGGCCAGCCCCCTGAAACCGGGAGAATTTTATATTGAAGACCTCCGGGGGCTGGCGGTCGTGGCGGCGGATACGGCCGCGGGGGGCGGGGAAATCGTGGGGCATCTTACCAATATCGTGGAAGGGGGGGGTGGTGAGCTGGCGGAAATCCGGCTTTCCACCGGGGAATTCAAATTTGTCCCTTTCAGGAAGGAATTTTTCGCCCCCATAGAACCCGGCGCCGGCCGGCTTATTCTGCGGGAACGGTGGATTCTGGAATGAAATACACGGTCTTAAGCCTTTTCCCGGAGATTACGGATGCTTATTTTGCCAATTCCATTATTGCCCGGGCGATAAGCCGGGGTATTGTTGAGTACCGGGCCATTAATATCCGGGATTATGCCCCGGACCGGCATAAAACCTGCGATGACGCTCCCTACGGCGGCGGGCCGGGTATGTTGATGTTGGCAGAACCCCTGGGCCGGGCGCTGGAGGCCGCGGGGGCCCTTCCAAAAACCGGGGCACAAGACCGCCTGTCCCGGCGGCTTATTTATCTTTCCCCCTCGGGCCGGCCCTTTACCCAGGAACTGGCCCGGGAACTGGCCGCCTGCGAAGAACTGATCCTGCTCTGCGGCAGGTACGAGGGGATCGACCAGCGGATCATTGACCGGTATGTGGACGATGAAATCTCCATCGGGGATTATGTCCTTTCCTCCGGGGAAGCGGCGGCCCTGGTACTCATCGACGCCACCTGCCGGCTGATAGACCAGGTCATCACCGCCGAATCCCTGGAGGAAGAGAGTTTTGCCGGGGGGCTTTTGGAGTATCCCCAGTATACACGGCCCGAAGTTTATGCTACACTGGAAGTTCCCAGGGTTTTGCTTTCAGGCCACCACGAAAACATACGGCGCTGGCGTCTTGAAAAACGGGTACGGAAAACCCTGGCTGTCCGGCCGGATCTGATCCGCCGGGGTAAAGCGGCGGGTTTATTTGATACAGAAACTATCACGGTTATTGAGGAGCTGGAAAAAGATGAACGAGATACGGGCGATTGAAGCCAATCAGATGAAGTCTGAACTTGACCAGTTTAGGGTTGGGGATACGGTAAAGGTTCATTTCAAGATTGTGGAAGGCAAAAACGAACGGATCCAGATCTACGAAGGTCTGGTGATTGCCGTAAAAAATTCCCAGGTGGGTAGAACTTTTACGGTCAGAAAAAATTCCTACGGCGTCGGGGTTGAACGGGTTTTTCCCCTCCATTCCCCCCGGATCGCCAAGGTTGAAGTGGTCCGTCCCGGCAAGGTCCGGCGGGCCAAACTCTACTATATCCGGGAGAAAATCGGAAAAAGCGCCAAAATCAAAGAGCGTATTACCCGGAAGGCCCACAAGGAACATCCCAAAAGTCCGGCGGCTGTGGAAACAAGCCAAAGCTGAGGTTTCCGGCAGCGCCCGTTTATGGTGAAAATACCGGGAGCTGACAGCGCCGGTCTCTCCGGTGGAATGGAACAATCCGGGAGTCTTCAAAAAAAAGCGGCTCCCGGAGGCGGGAAAATTTCCGAAACCGGAAATATAAACCGGCCGCTCCCCGCTCATGCTGTTCAAAACAGCGTAAAACCCCCGGCCGCGGCTTCCGCCCGGCCGCAAGCTCTCCCTAAAACTTTGTCCGGCCTGGTTCAGACCCTGGGGCTTCCCCCGGACGCCCTTTCCGCCTCAATTTTGTCCTTTGCCCGGTATTTTTCCCTGCCCCTGAGCCCCGGACTCCTGGGGAAAATCCGGCGGGAGAGTTTCTCCCCGGCTGCGGAAGAAGCCCGTGGCCGGGAACCCCAGGCCGCCGCCCTTGCCGCCGCGGCGGCCGCCGCCAAGGGCCTGGAACTCAGCCGGGAGGGGCTGGCCGCCTGCGCTTTGTTTCTGTCGGGGCGCTGGCCTGCGGACGCGGAGGGGCCGGAGAAAAATCCCGCCGGTCCGGATCAGTCCGGCGGCGGGGAAGACAGCCCCGGCGATACCGGCGGCGGCGGCCCTTCCGGCGGCGAGGCCCAGGACTCCGGTACGGAGGGCCGAAAAAACAACGGCGAATCCGCCGATCTCCGGGGAAATTCCGGCTCTGTGTGCGGCGGCCTTGATCAGCCGGATGCCCTCCGGGAAAAAGTTCTGGAAATTGAGCCTCCCCTGCTGAGTTTATTAAACCGGATTCCCGGCAAAAACGGGGAACGATGGATCGTTCTTCCCTTTAGCTTTACCCGGGACGCTCTGGAATACCGGCTGGTGCTGCGGATCCTTATGGATGAGCCCCTTTCAAACAGTTCTCCGGGCGGCCGTCTGGCCCTGGATATTTCTGCCGGGGCGCGGGACAAACCCGCGTTCCAGTGGTTTTTTATGTACGACCGCCCTTCCGGCGAAACACCCCGGCTCAAGGCCCGTTTCTGGCCGCCGGAAGGGAAAAAGACCCTGAAATTGTTTCGGGCCGATCTTTCCCGGCTTTTTATGCTTCATTCAAAACAAATAGACTTACAAAATGATGAAAAAACCCCCGTATTTGCTCCGGACTGCCGAAGTGGTATATTGCCATCGGTAAATGAAGAGGTGTAACATGGGAAGAACGAAGCTTGCCTCCGCCATTGCGTATTCACCGGACGATCCCGCTCCCCGGCTGCTTGTTTCAGGCCGGGGCAGGGACGCGGACCGGATCATTGCGTTGGCAGAAGAAGCGGGGATACGGGTGGTAGAAGATACTGCGCTTGCGGTTTTACTGGATACCGGGCTTAAAACCGGGGATCTTATCCCGGTTTGGTGCTGGGAAGCGGCGGCGAAAATTTTGGCGTTTGTATTCACAAAGGAAAAAAAATGAAGAAGATACCGATTACAAATCTCCGGCCGGGTCTTACTTTTTCCGCGCCGGTTTACATTGAAGGGAATAATCTCCTGGTTCCCGCTGGGGTGGCGATCAGAAAAAAGGATATTGAGCGGCTTCAATCCTGGGGCGTTGATATGGTTCAAACCGAAGGTGAAGCCCTGGGGCTTGTGGCGGAACAGAAAAAACAGGATGCCGCGGCGCGGGCCGCCGATCAGACGCCGGCGGCTGCCCGGAAAGAAGAATCGGTTTCCGGCGCGGCGGAAACACCCTCGGTCAAGAAAGCCGCCTCCAACACCCTTTCCCTGACGGAAGTTCAGGAAAACAAGGGAGCTTACCGGAGTTACCTCGATTTAATCGAGCGGCTTGACGCGGTTTTTACCAACATCGCCTCCGGGGTTTCGGTAGAAACCCGGTCCATCGACGACATTACCGCCCGGATGATCCAGGCGATTCGGGATCAACGGGACAGTTTTATCGGGTATATCCTTGGGGGGGAAGTGGCCGGCCATGAAACGGCAAAAAGCTCCGTCAACGCCGCCATCCTTTCGGCCCTGATCGCCCAGGAGATGAAACTGCCCAATCACAAGGTAATGGTGATCATTACCGGCGCCCTGCTCCACGATGTGGGAATGTTCCGCCTGCCCCGGGAGATTCTCGACAAAAAAGGGGGGCTTTCGGACGCGGAATTCCAGCGGATGCAGGCTCATCCCCTGTATACCCATAAAATTGTTTCCAAAGAACTGCTGTATCCGGAAGAAGTAGGGATCATTGTGCTCCAGCACCATGAACGCTGGGACGGGGAAGGATACCCCCGGCGCATATCGGGAACGGCTATTGATATGGGGGCCCGGATTGTGTCTGTGGCGGATGCTTTTGAGGCTATGGTCAGCCAGAAATCCTACCGGAACTCCATGATGGGGTATCAGGCCATGAAAAACCTTCTTTCCGATAATTCCCGGCGTTTTGACCCGGACGTACTCAAGGCGTTTATCCAAACTATGGGGATCTACCCCATCGGTTCCATTATTCTCCTCAATAACGGCGCCCTTGCACGGGTGGTTGAAGTTCATGGCAACGCTCCCCTCCGGCCGAAAATTCGTATTCTGGTGGACGAATTCGGCAATGTTTTTAAGCAGGATGAAGGGGATATTCTTGATTTATTGACCGAAAAAAGCCTCTTTATCGCCAAGGCGGTGGACCCCAAGGAACTTGCCAAAAAATATACCCGGGAATCCCAGTAACCGGAATTTTGCGGAAAATGAAAAAAAGCGCCAAGGTTCCGCGGCTTTCCAGTTCCGGCGCGGGAAGAGCCGGGGAAGACCGGGCCGTTGCGGCGCTGGAAGAAGCGGGGATGTGTATTATCGCACGGAATGTTCGTTCTCCCCGCGGAGAAGTGGATATTGTGGCCCGGGACGGGGAAACCATAATATTTGTGGAAGTCAAAACCTGGTCGCGTTATGGGATCGAAGAACTGCAATATGCCGTTAATCCGGGAAAACAACGGCGAATCATAGAAACCGCTAAGTATTTTCTCGCTGTCCATCGAGAATATAATGGGATGGCAGTACGTTTTGATGTGATTTTTGTCGGAAAAGAGGGTATAACCCATCTTGTCTCAGCCTTTATGGAGTGTATATGATAGAAGTATCGGGGAAAACTCCGCTGGCGGTACCGGCAAACGGCCGTTTGGGAGCTGTGGAGCTGGAACAGTTACGGAATAAAATAAATGATAAGGAGTATATTTACGAGGCAATTCAGCGGATAGCGCTGATTTTGAGTAATGAGCTTCTGGATATATCGCAGGGAGGAATTTATTATGAACAGCGGAAGAGGAGGAAATAATCACCGGAAGTCATCGTTCAAACGCCGGGACCGGAATAATGATAATTGGCAGGATCGATGGGGAGACCGGCGGGATGCCGGGCGGCCCGGTGAGCGCCCCGGAGAAACCGCGCGGCCTGAAAAAAACCGGGGGGGGCTTTACGAACGGCCCCGGTGGACTCCGCCGAAGCCGCCCGCCGAGCCGCTTCCTGTCCCCAATTGCCCCTGCTGCGGTAAACCCATAAACGATCTTGCCGCGGCCATATCGGACAAAAATTCCGGCGAGCCCGCTCATTTTGATTGTATCATCGCCCGAATCGCCGAGCGGGAAAACCTGGAACCGGGGGATACGGTAACGTATATGGGGGGCGGCCGTTTCGGTATTGTCCATTTTAACAATCTTCCGGAGAACCAGCGCAGGGCCGGAAATTCCCGGAATTTTACCGTCAAGAAAATTCTGGAATGGGAAGACAAGGAAAACAGGGCTGAGTGGCGGCGAGTTCTCAGCGATTATTATTCTATAACCTGATGAAAAAAGAAAACGATAAAAAAAACATTGCAACAAATTATTCTCAAAACCCGGATGCCGCGAAGCCCCCGGACGATGAAAAAAAACCGGAGGAAGCCGGCCAAAAAGCCATTTTTCCCCCCCATGCCAAGACTGTTTCTTCAAAATCCGGCAGTTTGAAAGCGCCTCAAATTGAAGAAGAATTTCTTTCCAACCCCAAAATAGTGGAAAATTATTCGTTTCTTCAGGAGATCGGCATCTTCAAGCATATTGACAATCTGAACCGGGAAATCCGTAATTATAAAAGCCTTCTTTCCGGGGGGCTGGACATTTTTAATCGTACCAGCATTGACGAGATCATGGACGCCACGGTGTGGCAAATATCGGATCATTTTTTACCTTCGTTTCTTGCCTTTCTCTGGAAGCCGATTCAGAATAAAGATGAAATTACCATCAAGGCGTATAAAAATTATAAACCGGTAGATATAAACATCAAGATGGACAGCATCTCCCCCTTTGAGGCGTTTTTTCAGCAGTATCCCAAACCAATCAATTTTGATCTTCTGGCGTTTGAGTTGAAAAATGACGAAGCGGTGAAACCCCTGGAAGAAGTCCGGTCGGAGATCATCATTCCCATCCTGGGCCCCTTTGGGCTGTACGGGATTATCGTGGTGGGGCGGAAAATTCTGGAAGATGAATACACTCAGGAAGAACTGGTATTCCTCCAGCAGCTTATGGCGTTTGTATCCCAGGCAATCAAAAACCACCTGCATTATGAACATTCCCTTCGGGATGTAAAGACCGGGCTGTATAATCACGGTTTTTTTATGACCCGTATAAACGAGGAAGTGGCCCGGACAAAAAGGACGGGCTACACGTCTTCCCTCATCGTGATGGATGTGGATAAATTCAAGAATTTTAACGATAACTTTGGGCACATGGCGGGGGACCGGGTTCTGGAAAGTATCGCGTTTATGATAAAGCAGACGGTACGAACCGAGGATATTCCCTCCCGTTTTGGCGGTGAAGAATTCACCGTCCTGCTGCCCAGTACCGAAAAGGGAACAGCCTGGGCGGTGGCGGAGCGGCTGCGGACTTCTATCGCGGGGATGAAAGTCCCCTGGGAACCGCCCCTGCCCCAGGTAACCATCAGCCTGGGTTTATACACCTTTGACCGGCACAGCGAAATTAGCGCGGAGGAGATTTTGAGCCGGGCCGATGAAGCCCTGTACTTGTCCAAAGAGCGGGGCCGGAACCGGACTACTATCTGGGGCTCGGGGCTTCTGTTCAGAATTCAGCAAAAATCAAAAAAAACGACCGAGGCTGTTCCAAAACTTCAGTTTTTGGAACAGCAGCCTTAGATTTACCGTTTAGGATCATTTATGGTTGGAATTATCGGCGCTATGGAAGATGAGGTAAGCCTGCTCCGGGGAAGCATGGAAGACCCGGAAACCCGGAAAAACGGCGGTTTTGAATTTTACACCGGCGCGCTTCAGGGAAAACCGGTGGCGCTTCTCCGCTGCGGAATCGGCAAGGTAAACGCCGCCGTGGGCTGCGCCCTGCTTATCCATATCTACAAGCCTGAACTGGTTATCAACACCGGTTCCGCCGGGGGCATCGATCCGGAACTGAAATTCGGGGACGCGATTATTTCCGCCGGCCTGGTGTATCATGATGTGGATCTTAGGGCCTTCAATTATGCCCCCGGCCAGCTTCCCGGCCAGCCCCAGGTGTTCCCCGTTTCTGAAGACCTGATCCGCCGGGCGGAACAGGCGATAGATGAACTTAAGGGGGAGCGGATACTTCCCGGCGATTTTAACCACCGCCGGGGCCTTATCGGTTCGGGGGATGTGTTTATGCATGAGGCTGAACAGATCGCCAAAGTCCGCCGGGACTTTCCGGCCATAAAGGCGGTGGAGATGGAAGGCGCCGCCATTGCCCACTGCTGCCGGCTTTTTTCCGTTCCCGCCCTGATAATCCGGGCCCTTTCGGATATTGCCGGCGCCGAATCGCCGGCGGCGTTTAACGAATTCCTCCCCGTGGCGTCAAAACATTCCGCGGAGATTGTCCGCCGGATTATCAGAAACCTGGACAGGCTTTAATCCCCCGCGGGAATTGAAACTGTTTGGTTCTATAGGAGCGGCGATTTCAAACTATCAAATTTTGAAATTGATTCAGGAGAATAATGATGGAAAAGATTGCCAGTTTTCAGGTTGATCACCTCCGCCTTAAACCGGGGCTGTATGTTTCCCGGAAAGATCGTTTTGGCGCTGCGGCGCTTACCACCTTTGATCTCCGCTTTAAGGCGCCGAACAGGGAGCCGGTTATTGATGTGCCCGCCCTGCATACCATTGAACATCTGGGGGCCACCTTTCTCCGCTCCCACGGGGAATGGGGCGGCCGGGTGGTGTATTTTGGCCCCATGGGCTGCCGCACCGGTTTTTACCTTATCCTGGAAGGCGACTATTCTTCCGGGGAGATTCTCCCTCTGCTCCGGGAAATGCTGGACTGGATAGAAAATTTTGAAGGCCCCATCCCCGGCGCGTCCGCCGCCGAATGCGGCAACTGGCAGGATCAAAACCTCGACATGGCCAAATGGGAATCCCGCCGGTACGGGGCCATTATCCGCGATCCCGGCAGGGAAAATCTGAATTATCCCGCCTAATCCGCAGTGGTTGACAGGATC
>JAISAN010000250.1 GCA_031266635.1 Treponema sp.
TTCGGCGGTAACCAGATGCGCGGCGGAACGGCTGGCCGCCAAAAGCCGTTCCTCAATACTTTCCCGCAAAAACGCGGACATGGAACTAATGAGGATGCTGGTAAAAATTGAAATAATCAGCACCAGAACGGCAGCGATGGAGAAAAGAAAAACCGCAAGATTATCATACAATAATGTTCTTCGCGTCATTTTTCTACCATAGGCTATGGTACTCCAATACAAACCCCCTGTATAGTGAGCTTTTTCCAAAACCCGGCTGGTTTTGGAAAAGCCTCCGGTGAAGATCGGGCGGCTATTGTCCCGCAAGCAAGTTTTTGGTACTATGACGATACGCTGGCATTTGAACCGGTTCCAAAACCCGGCGGGCGCGGATTTTCGATCCGGGGGAAACTGGTTTTTGAAAAAAATGTATTAGTTTTATAATAGGGGCTGTTCCAAAAACTGAAGTTTTGGAACAGCCTCACTTGAAACGGACTGTAGTCCGTGGAAGCCGGCCGGTTCTTGAACAAGCCGGCTATAAAACCGGTAATCCGGAGGGTGATATATGAATATACCTGATCTTCCCGCTTCTCCCAGGAAATTTTCCCTTTCCTGGCTCTGGGTGATTTCTACCGTCATTTTGTGCGGAATCTTTGTCCTTGTTTCAGCGCCCCAGGCTCTTGCCCAGGGAAGGGAGCAGGGGGGGCAAAATCAAAATTTCCGCCGGTATACCGCGGTTATGCAGCAGGTTTTTGACTTTATTCAGCGGCATTATGTGGAAGAGGTTGATCCCCAGGTGCTCTTCGAGGGCGCCATGACCGGCATGTTCAACGCCCTGGAAGATCCCTATTCAAACTTCCTGCCGGAATCGGAAATGACCGACCTGAACGATACGACCCAGGGGAGTTTCGGCGGGGTAGGGCTGTATATTTCAAAACCCGTGGGGGAACGGTCCGACGGCAGGCCCCCGTATGTGGAGGTGGCTTCTCCCATTGAGGACACTCCCGGCTGGCGGGCGGGGATCAATCCCGGGGATCTGATTATCGAAATAAATGGCGAATCCACCGATACCCTGACTATGGATGAAGTGTTGGCCCGGCTCCGGGGAATTCCGGGGGAGGAAGTCAAGCTGCTCATCCGCCGGGGGGAGAAGCTGGAATTTCCCATCACCCTGGTCAGGGCGGTGATCGAGGTTCCCACCACCAAATACGCCATGATCGATGATGTGGGCTACCTCAAGCTCATCACCTTTACCCCCATGACGGTTGACCGGGCCCGGGACGCCATTGGCGAATTCCAGTCCAAGAACTACAAGGGCCTTATCCTGGATCTGCGGAACAATTATGGGGGCTTGCTCAATTCCGCGGTGGACATTAGCAGCCTTTTCCTTAACGGAGGGGTGGTGGTCAGCACAAAATCCCGGATTTCTTCGGAAAACCACGTGTTTAACGCCAGACCTTCCGCCCTGGTGGCCGCCGGCATACCGGTTATCGTTCTTATTAACCGGGGTTCCGCCTCGGCGTCGGAAATTGTGGCGGGCGCCCTCAAAGACCGGGGACGGGCCTATCTGGTGGGGGAAAAATCCTTTGGCAAGGGTTCAGTTCAGCAGGTTTACCCGCTGGAACGGTCAGGCTTCAAGATTACCACCGCCCGGTACTATACCCCCAGCGATGTGAATATCGACAAAATTGGCATCCCCCCGGACCGGGAGGTAAAATTCCCCGAATTTACCGACGCGGACGCGGAAAAACTCGGCGAACTCATCAAATCGAACAAGATCGCCACATTTATTAAAGGCAATCCCGGCGCGGATTCCGCGGATATTGACCTCTACGCCAGGGTGCTGTCCAGGGAATACCAGCTCGACATTCCCCTGCTCCGCCGGCTTATCCGAAACGAACAGAACCGGACGACCATCGCCCCGGTCTACGATCTGGAATACGATATTCAGCTCCAGGAGGCGGTAAATATCCTCCAGGACGGGACTTACGGTCTCTTGATGCAGACTACCAAGACCCTCAAGGCCCTGCAGGAAGAGGCTTCCGGGGATCTGCCCCTGGCTTCATAGCGGGCCTCCGGCCATGAAACGTTTTATCCTGCCCCAGGCGCCCGGTCCTGACGGCAGGGTCCGGCTTTCCGGGGTGGATTATCACTACCTGGTCCGGGTCCGGCGTCTGGCGCCCGGCGAAACCTTCCCGGCCCGGCTCCCCGGCGGCGGGGAAACACTGATCCGCGTCTTGTCTGTTGAAGGAGCCGCCCTTACCGGGGTCTGCGGGCCCGAAGCCCCCGGCCCCGGCTCCCCGCTGCCGCCGATTATCCTGTTCCAGGCCCTGCCTAAGGCGAACAAAATGGACCTTATCGTCCGGCAGGCCGCCGAAGGGGGGCTTACGGAGCTTGTCCCCTTTAGTTCGGAATATTCGATCCCCCGGCCGGACGGTGAAGGGCCGGGGAACCGGCTCCGGCGCTGGGAAAAGATCATCCGGGAAGCCCGCCAGCAAAGCGGTTCCCCCATTGCTACTGCCATTCGGCCCCCCCTGAGTCTGGAAGGGCTTTTGGCATATTGGGAAGAACTGAGGGGCCGGAAACAAAAAACACTGGGGCTTTTGTTTCATCAGACACCCCTTGAACAGGCCAGCCTCCACGGGTATCTTGATAAGGAACCTGAGATGGTCGTATTGGTCATAGGCCCCGAAGGGGGGTTTTCTCCCGGAGAGGTATCCCGGTTTCTGGGAGCGGGCTTTTTACCCCTGACCATCGGCGATACTGTTTTACGAACCGAAACCGCCGCTCTGTACGGGGCCGCGGCGATTCGGATCATTCTTTTGGAGCGTACTTCGTGGCTGCCGAACATACCCCTCCCCTGCGGGAACGAATCGAGTTTTTAAGAGTTCCGGTTGATATTGTTGCCCCTGAGCGGCTGACTGAGGCTATTTATGAGCTTTTGGCCGCCGGAACGGGCCGGAATATCGTCCTTCTCTCCCTTTGGGACCTCCTCCGGGCCCGGCGGAGCGGCGAGTACCGTTCTTTCGTACTCAACGCGGGGCTGATTATCCCTATTTCAAAGAGTCTTGTCAGCGGTATCCGTTTTTTAACCGGAAAGACCGCTGTCCGGTATATGCCCTTTGACCTTGTTATTAACATCCTTACGCTTCTGGAAAACCGGGAATTTTCCCTCTACCTGCTGGGGGCAAAGCCGCGGGTTCTTCAAAAAACGGAAAAAAACATCCGCCAGACCTTTCCCGGTCTGCGGGTGGTGGGCCGCTATATCGGCGCGTTCAAACGCCAGGAGGAGGCCACCATTCTCCAGGCGATCCGTAAAGCTTCTCCCTCCCTGCTGCTGGTTGGCAAGGGGGTGAGCGGGGGCGAGCAGTGGATCGTAAAAAACAACGGACAGCTCAGCGGGGGGCTGCGGCTCTGGTGCAGCGACCTTTTTGAAGTTTTCGCGGAACGGAGAAAACGTCCCTCCCGGAAAACTTTTGACCGCGGCCTGGAATGGCTGGGGTATTGCCTCCGAAACCCCTTGAAATTTTTCCGGTTTTTTCTGTACTGCTGGTACAAGATGCTGCTCCTTGTGTACCGGGTCTTCAAAAAATGAATCCGTTTTTCATCATATTTTCATCATAGGGGGGCCAAAAAACGCCTTGAAAAAAGGAGCGGAGTAGAATACTATAGGTTAGACGTGTTCGACAGCGCGAACCTTTAGTTTGTTGACAGGTCTTGCAATTTTTGAAAATATTCGGGAGGCCGTATGAAAGAACAACGGGTGAAAGGCTGGTGGTTTATCAGGTTTGCTCTGACACTGGTCGGCAAAAAAGGCATCGGTGAGATGAAACGGGCATCCAAAAATGCCGTCAAGTCCCAGGAAAAGACCCTGCGGAGTTTTCTTGCCGTTTCAAAAGATACCGTTTACGGAAAAGAACACCGGTTTGCGGATATTTTACAGGCCCAAACCCCGGAAGAGCTTTTCCGGCGTTACCGGGAACAGGTGCCCATCAATGATTACGAGGACCTCAGGCCCTACATTGAACGGCATAAAAACGGCGAGCCCGATGTGCTGTTCCCCGGAAAACCCAAGATGTATGCCACCACCAGCGGCACTACCAAAGAACCGAAATGGGTTCCCATTACCGAACGATATTACCAGGAAGTGTACAAAACCATGAACCAGCTCTGGTTTTATACCCTTATTATGAATAAGCCTCAAACCTTCTACAAGAAAGCCCTTTCCATCGTGGGGAAGGCTATTGAAGGGGCCGCGCCGGACGGTACGTTATACGGCTCCATCTCCGGAATTTCCCAGCGGGACATTCCGGAATTTATGAAGATCATTCATACCGCTCCGGCGGATGTGTTCCATATCCCCGACTACAAGGCCCGGTATTACGCCATTATGCGGATGGGTATTGAACAGGATGTTACCCTGATCATTACCGCCAATCCCAGTACCCTGGTTGAAATGCAGAATAACGCCAATGAATTTTTTGATGAATATGTGCAGGACATTGAAAAGGGTACCCTGAGCCGCCGTCTTCCCATTCCCGATGAGATTCGTGCGGTTTTGGAGGCCCGGATCCGGCCAAATCCCGAGCGGGCCGCGGAACTGCGGGCCCTAAAGGAAAAGTACGGCACCGTGCTTCCCAAATATTATTGGCCCAATATGCAGGTGGTTAATGTCTGGTTTTGCGGTAATACCAATATTTTCTTTGAAAAGATCCGGGATTCCTTCCCCAAAACCTGTGTGTTCCACGAGATGGGCTATTTTGCCACCGAATGCCGGTCCGGCATCGTCCTTAAAAGCAATTCCCCGGATACGGTTATTTTTGGTCACAAAATTTTCTTTGAATTTATCCACGAATCGGAACTGGAAAGTGAAAACCCCCGGATATACCGGATGGACGAGGTGGAAAAGGGCGAGCGGTACTGCATGATTGTTACCACCTCCGCGGGCCTGTACCGTTATAACATGAACGACCTGGTGGAGATTACCGGGTTTATCAATCAATTCCCCACCCTCAAGCTAATCCAGAAGGTGAATGGCACGGTGAACATCACGGGCGAAAAACTCCATGAGCGGCAGTTTGTCGAGGCGGTTCACGCGGCGGAAAAAGAGACCGGCAACCGGGTGGCCTTTTTTATCGGTTTTGCGGACACTTCCAAAGTAACCTACCGGTTCTATTATGAATTCGTCAACGCCGATATAACCCAGGAAAAGGCTGAAAATTTTACCCGTGTTCTGGACCGTTACCTGAAGGAATACAACATCGAATACGAGGCAAAACGTTCATCCAACCGTCTTAAAGCGCCGGAAACCGCCCTGCTGGTCAAGGAATCCTTTGAAAAGTTTAAGGCCACCTGTATCGACAAGGGATACCGGGACGGTCAGTTTAAGATGAATCTCCTGATGCAGGACGAGAAGCGCCATGCCATGTTTAAGGAACTGGTGCAGTAAGGCCCCGCCGCCGGGTTTTTGCCGAAAGTTGTGACGGATAACACAAACGAGCCCCTAAAAGCCCTGATACAGGGGGCCGGGGGCTTTATTTTCGACCTTGACGGAACTCTCTACGACACGGGAGGGTTTGCCCGGCATCTGGTCCTGGCCCGGCCCGGGGACGCCCTGATCATGCTGGCGGAGCGGAAGACCCGGAAAACCCTGCGCGGCTGCGATTATGAAACCCCGGAAGCTTTTTACCGCGAATTTTTTTCCCGGATGTCCCGGATCGTCAAAAAACCGGCGGAAAAGCTGCGGGTCTGGTATTTTGACCGGTATATGCCCCTGATGATAAAAATTCTGCAGCGGCAGTACCGCCCCCGGCCGGGGACGGCGGAGCTTTTCCGTGTTCTGGCCGGAACTTCCTTCCCCTTTGCGGTGTATTCAGATTATCCCCTCGCGGCGGAACGGCTCTCCGCCCTGGGCCTGGGAACGGCGGGATACAAAAGCTACGGTCCCGATCATTTTGGCGCCCAAAAGCCCGCGGTCCGGCCTTTTTTGGCCATCGCGAAAGACCTGGGGATCCCGCCGGCCCGCATACTGGTCATCGGTGACCGGGATGACGCCGACGGCGCCGGGGCCAGGGCCGCCGGCATGGGCTACGCCGGAACCGGAACCCCCCGCCGGGGACAGCCGGAACCCCCGCTTGACTGGGAAACCCTCGCCGCCCTGCTTCAGGACAGCCTCCACGGAACGGAGCCCCGGAACGCTTAATCCCCCTCGCAGGGCCAGGGGTTGTTTTTGATTCCCGCCAGTTCCACGATGCTTTTGTGGCATTGTTCCCGGAGGATCTTTACCCCTTCCTTCCGGGGCAGGGACAGATCCGGCAGGATCGGTTCCCCTACCCGGAGGGTAACGAGGGGGGAATTTTTTTTGAAAATTTTATAGAGCCCCCGGGCCCGGCGATAGGAAAAAGCCAGGGGGATCACGGGAATATTGTACCGGTAGGCCATAGTGAACATCCCTTTCTTGAAGGGGCGGATCGGCTGGTAGTAGAGCCAGTTGCTGCTTTCGGGGAATACGTGGAACCATTTTCCCTTTGCATGGAGTTCGTCAAAGGCCCGGTTAAAATACTGAAGCACATGAAGGTCCGTGGGAACCGGGATACCCCCCACCAGGCGGATAAGATTCCGATCCGGGCCGGACAGATTTTCCTTCCAGGCGGGAAAATACAAGCGCCGAAACCGGACCGCCTGGAGGACGCACAAAAAGTCCCAGCGCATCACATGATTCGACACGGTCATGGCTCCCCGGCGAAACAGGGCCCGGTATTTTTTTAGCTTGTCCCGCCCCTCAATTCTAAGCCCGAAGCGGATGGGCGAAAGGATAAAAACCAGAACAAAAATCCCAAAATAGATAAGGGCGCTGCGGAATCTGAACCAGGGGGATTTATCCAGAAACGGGTAGTTTTCATCAACAACCAGATCAATTTCTTTTGGTTTCAGGTTCATGTGGCCGTCGGGCTGGCTGGGATAGACAACGCCGATGTCCGGGACATAGGGGGCATCTTCAATGTTTTTTTCCATGTGCGGCTCCTTCGGGATCAGATATTAGAGGTGTTCAATAACCCGAACCTTTGGTTCGTTGTTACTTATCGAACACGCCAGTTTCAGTACAACCTGGTAAGATAGGTAGACAGGATTGGTATATAGGTAACGATAAAGACCACCGCCAGATGGATAAGCAGGAAGGGGATCACATACCGGGAAATCTCCACATAGGGCCTTCTGAACCGGTAACTGGCCAAAAAGAGGTTCATCCCCACCGGCGGGGTAAGAAAGCCCGCTTCCATATTAATCAAAAAGATAATCCCCAAATGAACCGGGTCAATGCCGTACACGGCTCCCAGGGGGAAAACCAGGGGCAGTATTATCATAATGGCGGAAAAAATGTCGATAAGACAGCCAACCACCAGCAGGGACAGGTTGAGGATCAGCAGAAACAGGTATTTTGAGGAAACGGCCCCCTGAATCCACCGGGCAAAACGTTCCGGCGCCTGGGTATCGACAATATAGTAGGAAAGGGCCTGGGACAAAGCCAGAATGGAAAGAATGCCGCCGATGATGGGGAGGGCCCTGGCAAAAACCCGGTGGATTCCGGAGAAGGTAATATCCTTGAAAATAAACACCTCCACCACAAAAACATAGATCACCGCCGCGGCGCCTATCTCTACCAGGGAGAGAATGCCGGAAAAATACCCTGCCACCAGCAAAAAGGGAAGCAGAATTTCGGGGAGCGAATTTTTCAGGGCCGCTCCGGCCTGTCTGAAAGAGAAGGGTTCCCGGGGCACTTTGATTTTTATCGACATAATAATGCCGAAAATGATCATGCCCCCCACCAGAATAAGCCCCGGCAGGATGCCCCCCAGAAACAGGTGGATCGTATTGGTCCGGGTGGCGGCGCCCACCAGGATAAGGGGCAGGCTGGGAGGAAAGAGGAGGCCGATGCTGCCCGAAGCGGTCAGGAGCCCGATGGTAAATTTTGGCGGGTAGGGGGCGTTTTCGGAAAGTACGGTGTAGAGAATTCCCCCCAGCGCCAGGATCGTAACCCCCGAAGCGCCGGTAAAGGAAGTAAAAAAGGCGCACATACAAACCGCCGCGATAATAACGCCGCCGGGAAACCAGCCGAAAAGACTTTTGAAGGTCCGCAGGAGCCGTTCCCCGGCCCTGCTTTCCGAAAGAAAAAATCCCGCCAGGGTAAAGAGGGGAATGGCGACAAAACTGTTTTGGGTCAGGGCCGTATACACCTGGTTGGAAATAACGTCCATTTCCCCGCCGGCCCCCTGAATAAGGATCAATGCCGCCGCGCCGATAACCACAAACAGGGGCGTCCCCGCCAGGGCCGCTATGATAAGGAGTATCATGGCCGGGGTTTTGAGATGCCATGCCAGGCTAAAAAAAACATCGGTGATCCGGTAGGCAAGATCCGGCGCATTAAAACCCCAGAGAAACTTGAAAATTGCCGGGAGGGAGCAAATTGTTCCCAAAACAAGGGCCAGAACCGGCAGAAGCCGGGCCTTTCCCTTGAGGGGGATGAGCCGGGCAAAGCGGATGGCCATAACGGCGTATCCGATGGGCATAACCAGGGCGAAAACCTGATCCGGGATAAAACCAATTATCTGCCAGGGAGAAAGGTAAATTTTGATAAAAGAAATCGAACACCAGGCAAAAATGGTAACCGTAAAGGCCGAAAGAAGGCCGGAAACCACGGTACAGATATGTTTGATTTTTTCACTGCCGCTGTACTGTAAGAGCCCGATGGAAAGATGATCCCCCGCCCGGGTGGTAATCATCCCCGAAAGAAGCCCCAGGACCAGCAAGAAATGCACAATGAGCCCCGGTGACGCGGGAAACCGGGAATGAAAAAACACCCGCAGGATCGTCTCCGCCGCGGGGAGCAGGGTAAGACAGATCAGGGAAAAATAACAGATCCCCTGTTCAATGGTCCATAAAAGGGCGGGTTTTTTCTCCATGCTTACCATTTAGCGCCCATCCCGGCGGGCTTTGAGAAGGGTATCTATCTTTTCATACAGTTCCCGGTTAAAAGTGGTTCCCAAAAGGGACGGAATAACCCGGTTCACATCTTCATGCCAGAGCTGTTCATCGGCCGGACTGATTTCATTAACAATAAGCCCGTAATCCTTCATGGTTGCGATGGCGCTGGCCTCCAGTTCCTGGATGGAGGTATCCAGCTCTGCTTCCAGTTGTTTGGCGACCCGTAACAAAGCCGGCTTATGCCGGTCCGGAATGGAACGCCAGGCCGCCTGGTTCATGACGATTCCCCCCATAAAAGGGGCGATGTTAATGGAGGCCATGTTTTTGGCTACCCCAAAAATTTGCAGGCCCCCCACATTGACGGGACTTTGGTACACCGCGTCTATCATACCGCCGTTCAGGTACACCAATATCTGATTCATGGCCACCGGAACCATTTGATACCCCATAGCCTTAAAGGCATCCATCAGGGCCGGTTCCTGTTCATTGGTCCCCAGTTTCTGCTCTTTCAGATCTCTGGGGACCCGCACCGGCTTTTTGGAAAAGAATTTGACCCAGCCCACCTTGGACCATGCCAGGGTAAAAAACCCTTCCGCATTAATTTTCTCCTCCAGAGCCGGTTTTATGGCGTTGAGGACCAGGTCCAGTTCCGCATTATCCCGAATAAGGAAGGGACAGCTCAAGGTCATTATTTCATGGCCCGGAGTAATGGCGTTAAGCCCAAAGGAACTTAAAATCGCCGCCTGAATCTGGTTCCCCTTGAGCTTGCGGAGTATATCCGCCTCGCCGCCTGCCACACCGTTGTGGTATATCAGCAGCTCCACCTCGCCGCCGGTAATCACCGCCCATTCCCGGGCCATCCGGTTTAAAGCTTCTCCCCAGGGGGTGTTCTCGGGAACCAGGGAGGCCAATTTTATGGTAAGTTTCCGCCGCTGGGCAAAGGCCGGCCCGGGAAACAAAACACTCCCCAAAACGATACACCATACAACAATGTGACTGATACGCTTCATCCATCCTCCGAAATAACCGGGACACTTCCACATGCCTGAATGTTCCCCGGAACCTGGTTGGTTTGAAACAAACTCAATAGGGGCTGTTCCAAAACTTCAGTTTTTGAGAAAGGTTCATCTTTTACTATATTACTATAATCTTCCGGCATTGTGAATCATTCCGGCGGGGGATCCGGGATTTTTTAATTGGCTTCTTGACACACTACAGGTAGCGTATTATTATAAAAACAACACTACATAAAGTGCTGTTCTTTCCGATACTATAAATAAGCGCATGAATATATTAGGATGAAAAGCCTGGGGGGGGATTAGTATGCTTACGAGGATTTTGAAGCGGGACGGGCGGGAAACGCCCTTTAACATCGAAAAAATCACCAACGCCATTTACAAGGCCGGTACGGCCGCGGGTTCTATGGACTGGGAAGAGGCTATGGTGGTCTCTGAACGGGTGATGGACCGGCTGGAACAGGCCGGCGGGGAACGGACGCCGGGGGTGGAGGAAATCCAGGACGCCGTAGAACAGGCGATGATCGACTGCGGCCTGGGTCAGGCGGCGAAACAATTCATTCTCTACCGGGCGGAACGGACCCGGGTCCGGGAGATGAACACCCGGCTCATGCAGGTTTTTGGGGAAATCGCCACCAAAGACGCCGAGGATCACGACTTAAAGCGGGAAAACGCCAACATCGACGGCAACACCGCTATGGGGAACATGCTGAAATACGGCTCCGAGGGGGCCAAACAGTTTAACGAGCTGCGTATCCTCAACCCTGAACACGCCAGGGCCCACCACGACGGGGACATTCACATCCACGACCTGGATTTTCTTACCCTCACCACCACCTGCTGCCAGATCGACATCAACAAGCTTTTTACCGGGGGTTTCGGCACCGGCCACGGGGCCATCCGGGAACCCAACGACATCCGCAGCTATGCGGCCCTGGCCTGCATCGCCATCCAGTCAAACCAGAACGATCAGCACGGGGGGCAGAGCATCCCCAACTTTGACCGGGGCCTGGCGCCGGGGGTGGCGAAAACCTACGCCAAACTCTACCGCCAGAACTTCCGGAAGGCCCTGAAACTTTTGGCCCCCCAGGCCAAAGACCTGAAGCAGGTCCTGGAGACCGAGCTTGCCGCTTCCTCCCTAAAGCCCCGGCTTTCCGGCCCGGAGGAATACCAAAAGGCCGAAGCGGTCGTACTGGGCCGGTTTCTTGACAACGAGACCATCCGCCGGATTCAGGACTTTGTCCTGATCGAAACCCTGGAAGAAACCGAAAAAAGCACCTACCAGGCTATGGAAGCCCTGATCCACAACCTCAACACCATGCACAGCCGGGCGGGGGCCCAGATTCCCTTTTCGTCGATTAACTATGGCACCGACACTTCCCCGGAGGGCCGCATGGTGATCCGTACCATTCTCCAGGCCACCGAAGCCGGGCTGGGGGACGGGGAAACGCCGATCTTCCCCATCCAGATTTTCCGGGTCAAGGAGGGGATCAACTACAATCCGGAGGACCCCAACTACGACCTCTTCCGCCTGGCCTGCAGGACCAGCGCCAAACGGCTCTTCCCCAATTTTTCCTTCCAGGACGCCCCCTTCAACCTGCAATACTACCGCCCGGAAAAGCCCGAAACCGAAATCGCCTACATGGGCTGCCGGACCAGGGTTATGTCAAACAGCTACGACCCGGAACAGGAGATCACCTACGGCCGGGGGAATTTGAGTTTTACTACCATTAATCTGCCCCGCCTCGCCCTCCGGGCCAAGGGGGACAAGGACCTCTTTTTTGACGAACTGGACAAAAAAACCGGGCTTGTCATCGCCCAGCTTCTGGAACGCTTCGAGATTCAGGCGAAAAAAAAGGTGAAGAATTTCCCCTTCCTCATGGGCCAGGGTATATGGCTGGGCTCCGATGCCCTTGACTGGGAAGACGAACTGCGGGAAGTGCTGAAACACGGCACCCTCACCCTGGGCTTCATCGGCCTGGCCGAGTGCCTCAAGGCCCTGTGCGGCAGACACCACGGGGAAGACCCGGAAGCCCAGGCCCTGGGCATCAAAATCATAAGCGGCCTCCGTTCCCGCATGGACGAGGCTTCACGGGAAAAAAAGCTCAACTTCTCCCTTATCGCCACCCCGGCGGAGGGCCTTTCCGGCCGCTTCGTCAAACTGGACCGGGCTGTCTTCGGCGACATCCCCGGCATCACCGACCGGGACTACTACACCAACAGCTTCCACATCCCGGTCTACTTCCCCATCAACGCCTTCCGCAAAATAGAACTGGAAGCCCCCTACCACGCCCTGACCAACGCCGGCCACATCAGCTACATAGAACTGGACGGCGACGCCTCCAAAAACCCCGAAGCCTTTGAGCGCATAGTCCGGGCCATGAAAGAAGCGGGCATAGGCTACGGCAGCCTGAACCACCCTCTGGACCGGGACCCCTCCTGCGGCTACCGGGGCATCATCGGCGAAACCTGCCCCCGCTGCGGCCGCGCCGAAGGCGAAGTCCCCTTTGAGCGGATCCGCCGCATCACCGGCTACCTCGTAGGCACCCTGGACCGCTTCAACAACGCCAAACGGGCGGAAGAACGGGACCGGGTCAAGCACAGCCTCTAGAAATAGTGCCTGGCACCGAATATCT
>JAISAN010000065.1 GCA_031266635.1 Treponema sp.
TTTTTTTAGGAATTTTTCGGGAAAAATTGAGAATTTCTCAAGAAAGGGGGGATGGGAACCGATATTATAAATGTCGGATTTATAGTTCCCCTCCCAAATCACTATATCTCCGATATGCCTCAAGGGGCATGGGCCGGTTTCGAACCTCTGGTTTGTGGCCGGCCTTTTTTTATTACAGTTGTTGATTGATCTTTTCCTTATTATTTGATAGGATTTATAATATGAGACATGTCGGCGGTTCTTCCTTTATTTCCGGCTTGTTGGTACGGATTTTTGCGGCCTTTACCATAATTCTTGCGGTGGTAATTGGTATTGCCCTGGGGCTGTCCCTGGCGGAAACGGCCAATATAAAAAATCAGGAAAATTTTCAGGAATTCGCCCCCGCCCTGCCGGCAAAAATCCTTGACGTGAACGGAATTCTTATTACCGAATTTTCTGCCGATGAAAAACGGGAGATGGTATCGTTAAGCGAGCTGCCCCGGCACTTGATTTACGCGGTGCTGGCCCGGGAAGACCCGGATTTTTATAACCACCGGGGCTTTAGTATCCGGGGTATTGCCAGGGCGGTTTTCGGCCAGCTAACTGGCCAGAGACTGGGGGGCGGCTCCACGATTACCCAGCAGGTGGCGGGGACCCTCTACACGAACCGGAGTGAATATACCATTAAACGGAAGATCCGGGAACTCTGGTGGGCCTTCCAGATTGAACGGCGGTATACAAAAAACGAAATCCTCGAAATTTACCTTAATTATATGTACATGGGGCCGGGAACCTATGGGGTGGAGGCGGCAAGTAAATACTTTTTCGGCCACAGCGCGAAAGAGATAAGTCTGGCGGAGGCGGCCCTTCTGGTGATCCAGCTTTCCAGTCCTTCCCGGTATAACCCCCTGGACAATCCTAATACCGCCCGGGACCGGCAGCGGGCGGTGCTGGACCGGATGATCGAATTCGGGTACGCCACCAGGGAAGAGGCGGAAGTTTCCTTTGACGAATACTGGGATAACTACGACTACACCAGGGCCTCCGTTTCGGCCTATTACAACCGGGAGGACAAGGCCCCCTGGTTCAGTGAATATGTCCGCCGGGAACTGGACGGTATGATGTACGGTACGCGGGATTATTACCGGGACGGTTATACCGTACTTACCACTATGGATCTCCGGCATCAGGAAGCGGCGGTCAAATTTATGACCGATGGTCTGGCATCGGCGAACAAGGAATTTTCCCGTTCCCAGGGAACCAGTAATGTCCAGGCGGAGCGGACCTATATCCCCATTGTGGATCTCCTGTCCCTTTATTTTAACCTGGAGGATATTCACGCCACTTCGGGGGCCCAGAACGAGCAAAAAGCCCTGGGCCGGTACACCAAGGTTATTAATCCCGTGGTTGATATGGCCAGCCTGGTTTTTGGTATTCAGGATCTCAAAGCGATTACCAATACCGCCTTTGGGGATCTGAAAATAAATACGGAACAGAATGTCGTTGAGGGCGCCCTGATTTCCATCGAGAATGAGACCGGGTATATCACCGCTATTGTTGGGGGTTCCAAATACGATGAGTCCAACCAGCTTATCAGGGCCACCCAGGGGAATATCCAGCCCGGCAGTTCCTTTAAGCCCCTTTATTATTCGGCGGCCATAGACAGCCGGAAACTTACCGCCGCTTCCCTAATCTACGATATACCGGTGGTGTTTCACAACGAAGACGGCACGCCCTATATCCCCCTTAACTTCAAGGGCGAATGGAAGGGTTCGGTTCTTCTCTACGACGCCCTTTCCCATTCCATGAATGTCCCCTCCCTCAAGGTGCTGGATACCATCGGTTTTGACGCCGCCATAAACCGGGCCGCCACACTTTTGGATATTACCGATCCTGAGCAGATCCGGCGGACCTTCCCCCGGGTTTATCCCCTGGGATTGGGCATTATCTCCGCCTCTCCCCTCCGGATGGCCCGGGCTTTTGCGGTGTTTGCCAACCAGGGCCGGGATGTAAGTCCCATTGCCATCCGGGCGGTGGAAGACCGGAACGGCCGGGTGATAATGGATACGGAACGGGAAGTCCGGCTCCGGCAGCGCCGCATGGACAACGACGCCCAGGTAATTAGCGCCCAAAACGCCTATATTATGACCAGCATAATGAAAAAAACCGTGGAAGAAGGCACGCTGGCCTACGGGGCGGGATGGGGGGGCTCTAAATTTACCTTCCGGGATGAAAAGGGGAACCGGTTCCGTATTCCCGCGGCGGGAAAAACCGGAACTCCCCAAAACTGGTCCGACGCCTGGGCGGTGGGTTATACCCCCTACTATACGACCGCCGTCTGGTTTGGTTTTGACAAACCGGGCAACTCCCTGGGGGTCAACCTGACCGGCTCAACGCTGGCGGGGCCGGTCTGGGGGGATTATATGCGGGAGATCCACCAGGGCCTGCCGCCGAAAGATTTTGTCCGCCCCGCCACCGGAATTATTGATGTCACGGTCTGCGCCAAATCGGGCCTCTTAAAAAGCCCGGCCTGCAACGAGGGGGAGATCACCCTCCCCTTCCTGGAAGGAACCCAGCCCACGGAATATTGCAATATCCACGGCAACGCGTCGTATAGCCCCATTCCCGTTACCCCCGCAGGTTCCGGCGCCCTGGGGCTGGACGAAGATATTCTTTTAGGTTCCCTCCGTATGCCGGTTCTGCAATTCGATCTTCTTCCCGAAACCCCGGACAGCCGCCGGGAAAATGCAAACCGCCGGACCGGTACGCCGGGTCCCGCGTATAATCGTAGCGCCCCTGACAGCCGGGGCCGCCGGTCCGCTTCCCAGCCCCTTTCCTCGCCGTCCCGCACTACCATACCGGATCGTAATCCCTTCCTGGATGGTGAAAGCGATTCCCCCCCGCCGGAAAGCGCGGCTCCTGAAGAATTTACCGGCTTTACGCCGGAGGAAAATTACACCCTTCCGGTTGTGGAAGACAAGCCCGAGCCCGATTATGGGCTGGAACTGCCCTCGTATAATCCTCTGCTGGATTAACAGGTTTTTCATGCAGATACCCCTGGACGATATTGTGATAAAAAGCAGAATCCGCAAAGACCTGGGGGATCTTAACAATTTAGCGGCAAGCCTCAAACAATACGGCCAGATCAGTCCCATTGTGATCAGCAGAAAAAACATACTCATCGCCGGGGAGCGGCGGCTTGAGGCGGCCAGGCTCCTGGGCTGGCGGACCATCAACGTAGAGATCATCGATGCGCCGGGTGATCTGGCAAAACTGGAGATTGAGGTAGAAGAAAACATCCAGCGCCGGGATTTTGCCCCTGAAGAATTGGCGGAGGCGACCAAAAGACTTTACCGGTTAAAAAACCCCGGATTTTTCCGCCGCCTCTGGCAAACCCTGATCCGTTTTTTCAAAAAACTTTTCAGGATTGAAGAAACCTGAGAATCCGCCGTTGAGAAGAATCCGCCGACAAAGAATCCGCCGTCATATTGACAAAATCTCTTTGTTCGATCATAGTATAAAAGTCCGTGAGATGGTGGATGTAGCTCAGTGGTAGAGTCCCAGATTGTGGATCTGGTCGTCGCGGGTTCGAGCCCCGTCATCCACCCAAAGGTGGGAAACGCAAAAATTGCGGGGCTCGAAAGGTTCAGCCCGCCGGGTGAAGGCAAGTAAAAAGCGCCGTAATTGGCGCTGGCGGGGCCGTCCCCTGCCGGTTGAGGAAAAGCCCCGTCATCCACGCTGTATATCCATCTGGTGGCCGTGCGGCGTTCGTAGCTCACATGGATAGAGCAACGGACTTCGAATCCGTAGGTAGCAGGTTCGATTCCTGCCGGACGCA
>JAISAN010000099.1 GCA_031266635.1 Treponema sp.
CGGTGGACCATGTAGGGCCGCTTCTGTTTACCGTCGGCGTCCACAAAGGTCATATCGAACCGTTCGGGCTCGTTAAAATCGAACTGGATGGTGGTCATCTGCCATTCCCGGCCCAGCGCGTCCTTGATCTTGAGGTCGATTTTGGGGCCGTAGAACGCGCCGCCCCCCTCGTCGATTTCGTAGGCCAGCCCCTCGGCGGTAACGGCATTGCGGAGGCTTTCCAGCGCCTGATCCCAGCGGGACTGCTCCCCCACCGATTCGGCGGGTTTGGTGGCCAGGTAGGCCTTGATATCGGTGAAACCGAAAACCTTCCAGATCCACAGGCTGAACCGGAGAACCTCCCGGATTTCACCCTCGATTTGATCGGGGGTGCAGAAAATGTGGGCGTCGTCCTGGGTAAAGCCCCGGACCCGCAAGAGGCCGTGGAGGACTCCGCTGCGCTCATAGCGGTACACCGTGCCCAGCTCCGCCCAGCGCAGGGGCAGATCCCGGTAGCTGCGGCCCTTGTTTTTGTAGATCATGATATGAAAGGGACAGTTCATCGGTTTGATGATGTAGTCCTGGTTGTCGATTTCCATGGGGGAGTACATATTCCCCTTGTAGAAACCCAGGTGGCCCGATGTTTCCCAGAGCCAGCTTTTCCCGATGTGGGGGGTATAGAGAATTTCGTAGCCGTTCCGGTAATGTTCTTTCCGCCAGAAGTCCTCAATGGCCACCCGCATCCGGCCGCCCGCAGGGTGCCAGTAGATGAGCCCCGCCCCGGCCTCCTCGTGGATCGAGTAGAGGTCCAGTTCCTTTCCCACCCGGCGGTGATCCCGTTTTTCCACTTCCTCAAGGAAGGCCAGGTACGCTTTGAGGTCCTTGGGGTTCTCCCAGGCGGTGCCGTAGATCCGGGTAAGCATGGGCTGTTTTTCGTCCCCCCGCCAGTAGGCCCCGGCGATACTCTGGATCTTGAAGGCCGCGGAATTGATCTCCCGGCTGTTCTGCACATGGGGCCCCCGGCAGAGGTCTGCCCAGAGGACCTTCCCGTCCGCGTCCCGGTTTTCATAGATCGTAATCTCCGCCTCCGGGGGCAATTCGTTGATCAGTTCGGTTTTGTAAGGTTCCCCGGTAAAGCGCCGCAGCGCCTCCTCCCGGCTGAGGGTAACGCGGAAAAAATCCTGCCGGGAATCAATGATCGCCTTCATCTCTTCCTCGATCCGGGGGAGGTCTTCGGCGGTAATGGCTTGGGGCAGATCGAAATCGTAATAAAAGCCGTTTTCTATGGAAGGGCCGATGGCGACTTTCGTACCGGGAAACAGCCGCGTTACCGCCTGGGCCATGATATGACTGACCGAATGGCGGATAAGGGCCAATTTTTCGTTGGCCATGTGTTTATCAGACATGGATACCTCTTACTGAATATGGCGGGAAGGGAACATACCCGTAGTGCTACCCTCCCATACCGGGGGGCAGGGAGTCAAGTAGGGAACATACACGATAATTCCTAGTTTTTACATCATATTTATCATATAACGTGAATCGGCCGGTGCTTATTGGCCGGAAACAAGGGGCCGTAATGCTTGACCCGAAGAGATAAAATGATTACCTTTGAGATATACTGATGATGCGGTTATAGCGACTGTAAGTACCTTACTTACAGGGACTATAGTTATTCAGGCGACATGCTTTGCAGTTACCGTGTTGTCAGGGGCCTCCCGGGTTTCCTCACCTCCTTTTCCCGGGAGGTTTTTTTTATTTTTCTATCCTGAAAATATCAAACGCCGGGCATTATCATCCCCAAAATTCTGCTTGTAAAAGAATCGAAAATACGGTGTAATATGACAATATCCGAATTTTTGTCATAAATGATAGGAGAAATATATATGGAACAGACTCTTCCCCTGATGCTTAGAGCCCGGGTCCGGGAAACGCCGGACCTTATCGCCCAATATGTTAAGGATAAAACCGGAAGCAGCGGCCAGGTCTTTAAGCCGAAATATTATCGCCAGTTTTATGATGAGATCCGTTTTACCGCCGGAGGGCTCCTGGAACTGGGATGCCGCCGGGGGGACCATATCGGGATTATTTCCGATAACCGGCCGGAGTGGATGCTTACTGATTTTGGCATCCTCTCCATCGGGGCGGCGGATGTGCCCAGGGGCGGCGACGCCACGGCCCAGGAAATTGGCTATATTTTGGGGCTTACCGAATGTGCCCTGGCCTTTGCGGAAAATACCAAGCAGGTTCTAAAGCTCCTTTCCCGCAAACAGGAACTGCCCTGCCTGAAAACCCTGATCACCTACGATCCGGTGGAAGAAAGCGTGGAAAAGGCCGCCGGAGAAGCGGGGGTGGAGATTCTCTACTTTGCCAACCTTATCGCCCTGGGTCAAAAACACGAAGCCCTGAAACCGGGAGATGTGGAAACTGAGATGGAAAAAGGAAACCCGGAAGACCTGGCTACGATCATCTTCACTTCCGGTACTACCGGTGAGCCCAAGGGGGTTATGCTTTCCCACAGCAATTTTCTCCATCAGCTTCCGGCCTTCGAGGTCGTCCTGGAAGTCAAGCCGGGGGATATCTGGCTTTCGGTTCTGCCGGTCTGGCATGTGTATGAACGGATTATTGAATACGTTACCTTTTATTTCAAAAGCGGTATCGCCTATTCAAAACCCATAGCCACGGTTTTGCTGGAAGATTTTCGGACCATCCGGCCCCAGTGGATGGTTGGCGTTCCCCGGATATGGGAGGCGATCATGGACGGAATCTACCGGAACGTTAAACAGATGGGGGGATTGCAGAAGCAGTTTTTTGATTTTTTTGTATCCTTCGGGCTTATGTACACCTACTTTAAAGACCTGACTTTCGGGCTTTTACCGAATTTTCATGGCCGTATCCGCGCCCTGGACGCGGTGATGGGCTTTTTTCCCTGGCTGCTTCTTTCGCCGGTCCGGGGGCTCGCCGCCCTGCTGGTTTTTAACAGAATCAAGGAGATCTTCGGCGGACATTTCCGGGCGGGCATCTCCGGCGGAGGGAGCCTTCCCGGCCGGGTGGATCATTTTTTCAACGCCGTGGGGATCCGGCTTCAGGAGGGGTATGGCCTGACGGAAACCGCGCCTCTGGTTACGGTCCGCCGTTACAAAAAGTCCCGGCGGGGTACTATCGGCCAGGTGCTGCTCAATACCGAGGTAGTGATTCTGGACGACAAGGGCCGGGCCCTGCCGCCGGGGCATAACGGGCTTATTTATGTCCGGGGCGGCCAGGTGATGAAGGGGTATTATCAAAGACCGGAAGCTACCGCCGCCGTGCTTTCTTCCGATGGCTGGATTAATACCGGGGATATAGGTATGATGACCTGGGATAACGAACTGCGGATCACCGGCCGGGCCAAGGATACTATCGTACTCCGGGGGGGTGAAAATGTGGAACCCGTTCCCATTGAATGTAAAATGCGGGAAAGCGAATACATTCTCCAGTGTATGGTGGTAGGCCAGGATCAGAAGTACCTGGCGGCCCTGATTGTACCGGTCCAAAGCGCCGTCATGTCCTTTGCGGAGGAAAACAATATCCCCATTGTGGACTATGAACTGCTCCTCCAGCAGCCGGAGATCAACCAGATTATCGCCAACGATGTGGCGGAGCTGGTAAGTCCCGGAACCGGGTTTAAGCCTTTTGAGCGGGTTTTCAAGTTCCGCCTGATTCCCGCGCCCTTTGAGCCGGGGAAAGAACTTTCCGGTAAAGAGGAGCTGCTCCGCCACCGGATTACGGCCCATTATGCCCGGGAGATTCACAGTCTGTTTAAGCCGGGGGGCTGAAATGGTTCCCGGAACGCCGGGAACGGAAATTAAGGGCCTTAGGGCCGGAGGTGCATACATGGGAAAAACCCTGGCGGAAAAAATTTTCGAGGCCCATGTGGCGGACCGGCCCTTTGGGGATACCTGGGTACTGCGCCTGGACCGGGTCTTCTGCCACGAGATCACCACCCCTATGGCCATAAACGACCTGGCGGCAAAAAACCTGGACCGGGTGTTTGATCCGGCAAATATCAAGGCCGTCATCGATCACGTAAGCCCCGCCAAGGACGCCAACACCGCCCTCCAGGGAAAGATACTCCGGGACTGGGTGAGGCGGCACGGGATCGCCGATTTTTTTGACATCGGGGCCAACGGGGTCTGCCACGCCATCTTCCCGGAAAAGGGCTTTGTCCGGCCGGGCTTTACGGTGATCATGGGGGACAGCCACACCTGTACCCACGGGGCCTTCGGGGCCTTTGCCGCCGGAGTGGGAACCACGGATCTTGAGGTGGGAATTCTCAAGGGGGTCTGCGCCTTCCGCAAACCCGAAACCCTCCGGGTCAACCTGAACGGCGCGCTCGGAAAAGGCGTGTTTGCCAAGGACGTAATCCTCGCCGTCATCGCGCGGATCGGCGTTGCCGGGGCCACCGGCAGGGTGATGGAATTCCGGGGTCCCGCCGCCGGGGCCCTGAGCATGGAAGGGCGGATGACGATCTGCAATATGGCGGTGGAAGCCGGGGCCACCAGCGGGGTCTGTATGCCCGATCAAACCACGGTAGATTACCTCTGGCCCGTTATCGGCCCCGGTTCCCCGGACACGGCGGATGGCGGGCGGCGCTACGGGACAAAAGAAGAGGCGCTGGCGGATTTTTCCCCATGGCAAAGCGATGATGACGCGGTATACGCGGAAACGGTGGACATAAACTGTTCCGGACTGGAGCCCTGCGCCACGGTAGGCTACCGGCCGGACCAGGTAAAAACTATCCGGGAACTGAAGGGGACAAAGGTGGATCAGGTGTACATCGGTTCCTGTACCAACGGCCGGATCGAGGACCTCCGGGAAGCGGCGGCGGTATTGAAAGGCCGGAAGATCGCCGCTGCGGTCCGGGGGATCCTGTCCCCCGCCACCACCGGGGTCTTTAACCAGGCCATGGGGGAAGGGATCATCCGGGTGTTTCTGGACGCGGGTTTCTGCGTTACCAATCCCACCTGCGGGGCCTGCCTGGGCATGTCCAACGGCATACTGGCCGAAGGAGAAGTCTGCGCTTCCACCACTAACCGCAACTTCTACGGCCGTATGGGCCGGGGCGGCATGGTTCACCTGATGAGCCCCGTCTCGGCGGCGGCCACGGCGGTGGCGGGAAGCATCGCCGGACCGGAAGATATTGGACTTGTTCAATAACGCGAACTTTCGGTTCGTTGTTGGTTATCGGCTAACCTTCAGTTAGCTTGCAAGTCTTGCAAAATGTACAACATTTTGTGGTTTTCAGCGGAAGTTATTCGGAAACTGAAGTTTCCGAATAACTTCATTTGGGAGGAATAATGATGAAAACATTCGGCGGGGCCGTGCTGTTTCTGGACAGGAACGACATCAACACGGATGAAATAATTCCGGCCCGGTATCTGAACGAAAGTTCCAAAGCGGCGCTGCAGCCCAATCTCCTTGAAGACCTGAAACTGCCGGGTTTTGATCCCCGCCGGGATATGGCCGGCAAGGGGGCGGTGGTTTCCCGGGCCAACTTTGGCTGCGGGTCTTCCCGGGAACACGCCCCCTGGGCCCTGGAGGTGAACGGCATCAACATCGTTATCGCCGAAAGTTTCGCCCGGATCTTCCGGCAGAATATGTACAACTGCGGGATGATCGCCGCGGAACTGCCGAAGGAAACCCTGGACGAGATTTTCAGGGACTTCGCCCCGCCTGCGGCGGGACAAGCCGGGGCTGGGCGGTCCGGGGCTGAGGGGCGGCCGGTTACCCTCTCGGTGGATGCGGACCGGGGCCTCCTGGTATTCCGCTCCGGCGGCAAAGAGAAAACCGTCCCCTTTAAGCTGGAAGGGTTCGAACGGGCCCTGGTGGAGGCCGGGGGCTGGGTGGAATACGCGGCGGCTCGGTATTAGGACGGGCTGAAGACAGATTCCTTGCGGACCTTGGCGGCGGCCTGGTTGAATTTGCCGGAAACCGAGACAAATACATCGGTTAAATCGGGATCGAACTGGGAGCCGCTGCCGTCCACAATGATCTTGGCGGCCTCCTCGTGGGTAAAGGCTTTCTTGTAGGGCCGGG
>JAISAN010000111.1 GCA_031266635.1 Treponema sp.
CTTTCATCGTCAATATCCCGGTCGGTATCAAGAACCGCTTTATCGTAGATGATTTTTACATCCTTGAAGTACCCAATGAAATCGCCCCCTTCCTTGGCGGCGTCCCGCTGAACCATGAAGCCGCCGAATTTAACAAAGGGCGTGGAGGTAGGATACAGCGGATAGAGGCGGAGATCCCGGTTCCGTACTTCCTGGATATAGGCGGGATTATCCCAGCGGAGTTCTCCCCAGCCGTCATAATTGAGGTAGCCCATAAACACCGGTTTCTGGACGCCCTGATTATCAATGATAATCGCTGAAAGGCCGTGGGGGAAATTCAAACCATAGGCGTTGACCGCCACGGATTTGATGGTTCCTACATTTTTTACCACCCCGAAACCGTCTTCAAAACGGCTGGGCCCGGTAATGCCGTTATTGTCATCCGCCGGTTCAATATTCCCGTCATCATCCACATTGGCCTGCGGTTCAAACGCGGGGATCTCAAAGGGAGGTTTGACAATAGCCCAGGAATTAAAGGGTTCTACGGGAAAATGTACCCGAAGCCCCATTACCGTCCCCCACTGTTTGGAGGGAGCTTCCGCGGTATAACTTAAAATCATGTTTCCCACGGTCCGGGAGGACGAGGCAAGCACCACCTCCCAGTTGGTAATGGCAAGAGAGGTCTTCATCACCGTTTTCTGTTCGGAGGTGAAGCTGCCGCCGGCCACATTGGCATAATCCATCAGGGTGGCGCGGTTCTGGGTTAATACGTTGTCCTGATTGGGTACAATGTCGGCGGGAAGTTTAGAAAAGTCGATTAATACGGCTTCTTCCGCAAACAGGGGCCCAACAAAGAACAACACGATGGCAACAAGAATGAACATCCGTTTCATTCGCAGCTCCTTTCAATGGTACTACTCGGTCCTATGCAAGACAGTTACTATGAAATTATACAAATTAAAAAAATTTTGTCAATAGAGTTGTTTGGAAACTTCAAGTTTCCGAACAAAGTCCAATGTCTTTTCGATTATTTCTCATTTTCAACCGTAAATATCCGGTTGAATTCCTCAAAATAGGCCGCCTTCCCGGTGATAAAAAACCGCACGTCCTTTACAAAAGAAAAATTCCGCCTGATACCAGCATAAAGGGTATGAAAGCTTCCGAAAATCTCCCCCCCCTCCGGGAGCGGCAGGGCCGCGGATTCCGAAAGGTCCGCGTAAACTACCCCGTCCCGGTACAGAAGCGAGCGGAGCTTCGTTCCCCTGGGGAAAAGCGGCGCCGAATCCTGCGAAACCGGCCCCAGGAGAGCCTCTTCCACATATCTGCCGATATCAATTTCCCGGGATGAAGAACGCCTCAGCATACGGTCTTCCACGATTACCGCCCCATTGGTTATGGAATAAAATACAAAGGTCCTTCTCACAAGCCCCGCGACTAAAAATTCGCCCAGGGCGAAAAGGCCCAGCAGCCCCATAAAGACCAGGCGACGTCTGCTTTTATTACGGAAAAAAGCGATGACCCCGGCCAGGGCGTCCTTGATTATAACATTCATTGAAGCGCGGTAAATCCTCCGGAACGTTCAAAGGTGATAACAAAATCGGCTATTCCCTTATATAACGCCTCGGCGGCCTGCTTCAAGTAGCCTTCGTCCGCCATGAGGCGGGCGTCAGCCTCGTTGGTCACAAAACCCAGTTCCACCAGCACCGAGGGCATCCGGGCATTCCGTACCACGAACCATTCCTCCGCCTTGAGCCCCCGGGAGGGGATGCGGTTTCCCGCCGCCTCACCGAAACGGTCCAGAATGGATTTGGCCATCATGATACTTTCGGTGGTGAATTCCTCCTCCAGCATGGCGTTCAGAATGGGGATAACCTCAGTGGAATCGGCGAATTTCGACTTGTCGATGACGCTTCGGCGGTAATCGGGGCTCAAATACCAGACTTCGTAACCCCGGGCCTGCTTGTTGAACGAGGCGTTGGCGTGGATCGAGATGAAAATGATGGCCTCGTTATCCCGGAGGGACACGGAATTGGCAATGGCTACCCGGTTTTCCAGGGTGGGATAGGTATCGCCCTCCCGGGTCAGCATGACCCGTTTATCGGGATAGGCCCGGGACAGGAGGCTGTGGAGTTCCCGGGAGACCTTGAGGGTGATGTCCTTTTCCACCGATTTCATGGCCTTCCCGTTGATGACAAAATTGCCCACCGCTCCCGCGTCCTTTCCGCCGTGGCCGGGGTCCACGATGATGGCGGCGATGCGGTACCGGGAGCTTTCATCCTCAAAGGACCGGGAAAAGGCGTTTTTCGCCGCCGTAACAAAGGCTTCGGGAAAGGCGAGGCTCCCCCGGTCCGGATAGGGCAGCGGGGCGTCGAAAATCTCCCGGCCGTTCAGCATGGCCGGCCCGGCCTCCCCCGCTTCTCCGGCATAAAAAGACAGGAAGTGGCCGCCCAGGGAAAAGGCCCCTCCCTGAAAAAAGGGGTCCCAGCGGAACTCGGTGCGCTGGTTCCGGGCCTCCGGCAGGGCGGCGAGGCCCGCCAGGGTTTCATTCAGGGACAGGGTTTTCCCCCCCGCCGGCGCGGAGGCGGCGTCCTGCGCCGGAACGGCCGGTCCCGCGGTACTCTGGGCGGACAGACCAAGGGCGGAACAGAGAAAAATGAGGATAAAAACACGCTGAATTCCACCTGGAGTCTTCATGTCCGCCTTTTCTTCGCTAAGGTTCGCTATCCAAAAGCCCGCCCGCCGTCAATGAAATACGCCGCCCCCTGATAGCCCCCCCGGACAAGGGCGGCCCAAAAGGACCGGCCCAGTACCGTTTTATTATCGGAAGATACCTCCGTCAGGGGCAGGGAAAGTCCGGTCAGGAGCCGCACGGCCGCCAGGGATTCCGCCACGGTTCTTCCCATATAATCCCGGAGGCCCGCGGCGGCGAATTCCGGGAAGGCCAGGATCGCCGGCTCCCCGGCGGCCTGTTCCGCGGCTGCCCTGCCTTCCGGGAGCCGGGTCAGGAGGGCCCGGAGTTCCGCCGTCAGGGAAAAGGCGTCCGGGGGAAAGGTGGTACTCCCGGCGGCCCCGGCGGGGGAATCCCACCCCGCCAGAAAAGCCCCGGTTTCTTCATCCCCCGGTTCCAGGCGGATGAGAATGGAACGGGCGGCCTGTTCCGCGGCTTCTACGGCCCGTTCCCGGTCTGGGGCGGCGGTGATAACATTGCCGCACTTGGTAACGTTATTTTCCGGGAATGTAACCCGGCTCCCCGGGGCCACGCGGAAAAAGAGGTCTTTGACCTGGGGATGCTGCCGGGCGGCTTCGGTTCCGTAAACGGCCCGGACAGTGCCGGGGATGGAAATAAAGGCCCGCTCCGCGCTGGTCCAGTGTTTCCGGGGCGCCAGGCCCTCCGGTTTCCGGCCCAGACAGGCGAGGATGGCTCCCCGGACCGGTTCCACCCCGGAGGCGTAGGGGTAGGTCCAGCCGGACATATAGCCCCCGGAAAGACGGGCGGCGATTTCGCCGATCATGGGGCCCGAGGGGCCCAGTTTGACATCCCCCTTGGCGGCTCCGGCATGGCCCGGCCCGGCAATGCCCAGGGCCCGGATTCCGGCGCGAAAGGTTTCCAGAATCTCCTCCTGCCGCGCCGTTTCGATGACCGTGGGCATGGTATGGCCCATCTCGATAAAATAGGGGGGGAAAAAGATGTGGCGGTCCGCCAGCCCGCAGATGGTAATGTCCTCCCCGTACACAATGGCGTCCACGGAAAATTCCGGCCCCGCCATAAAGGCTTCCACAATAGCCCTGCCGGACCGGGAAAAGGACAGGGCGTCTTCCACCGCCGCCCGGAGTTCCGCGAAGCAGTCCGCCCGGCGGCAGCCCCGGCCGCCCATGTTGTCCACCGGTTTGACCACCAGCGGATAGCCGGCCAGGGCCCCGGATGCGGGGGGCCACCGGGGGGGGACGGCCGAAAGGATCGTAAATTCCGGGGAAGGGAGGGCGGCGTTTTTGAAACACCGGCGCATCCGCTCCTTGTCCGAGGCGTTGAGGGCCGCCTCGTAGGGTATTCCCGGCAGGCCCAGCCGTTCCGCGGCCCAGGCCACGGTGGCGGAAAAATCGGTTCCCGCAGTCATGATTCCCCCCAGGCCCCCCTCCTGACGGCGCAGGGAACGGCCCAGGGCTTCAATGCCTTCTTTATCCTTCAAATCGATCTGCTCAAACCGGTCCGCCAGATCAACGCAGGGGGCCCCGGGGTCGGCGTCCACCGCGATGGTGAAAAGCCCCATCTCTTTGGCAATCCTGATGGCCGGGCCCTGCATGACCCCCGCGCCCAAAATCATCAATCGTTCTTTCATTATTTATCCTTTCCGTGATTTTTCCGGCAGCGCCGTCGCGTAGGCTTCAAAGGTATCCCCCAGCCGGAAAACCCGGCTTAAGAGGAGGAGCAGGGCGTACACGATTCCCCTCCGGCGGGCGAAACGTCCAAGCAGGGGGAACCGTTCGGGGTGGTGGCCCGTTACCCGAATG
>JAISAN010000161.1 GCA_031266635.1 Treponema sp.
GGAACGGCTCCGGTATTCCCTGCAACCCAAAGCTCTCAGGGGTGTCCCTACCAGTATGGAAGCTCAAAAAAAGCTGTATGCCATACCTTCGCCCCTTCCTTTCCAGACGCCGGGAGAAGAAATCGCCAACTCCATTATCCACGGCCTGGGAGTAGTCTTGGCCATTGGGGGATTGACGCTTCTGACGCTCCGGGCCAATGGTCATCTGGGAGGCCGGAACGGCGGGGCTCTGGCGATTACATCATCGCTTATCTTTACCGCTGCCATGATAAGCATGTTTTTGGCCTCTACCCTGTACCACGCCATCCAGGCCGAAGGGGCAAAACGGGTATTCCGGGTTATTGACCACTCGGCGATTTATCTTCTCATTGCCGGCACCTATACCCCTTTCAGCCTTCTCGGTTTCCGGGGCGCCCTGGGCTGGGTCTATTTCGGTATTGAGTGGGCGCTGGCAGCGGCGGGGATCAGCCTCTACGCGGCAAATGTCAAATTTATCAAAAAAATGGAAGTGGCGATCTATATCCTTATGGGCTGGGCCCTTATCGCCGGGGCGCCCAGACTCTACCATGCTATACCCCGGGCAAGCGCTGTTTTCCTTGCCGCCGGGGGCCTGGCGTATACCCTGGGGACGCTCTGGTACTGCAGGCCAACCCGGCGGGGGGCCCATGTGGTCTGGCATATTTTTGTCTTTGCCGGGGCGGTATTGCACTGGTGGGCGGTCTGGTTCTTAAACTAAGCGGCCGGGGTTTTCTGAGGTTCCCTTAGTCTTTTATCTTATACAAACCCGCATCTTCCGCTACCATTGATTCTTTTTCCAGGGCTCCCAGCACCTTGTACAGCTCTTTCTTCATAATACCGGTCCGCCGTTTAATCTCGTCAGTGCTGCCGGGCCCCTGGGATACCAGAGTCTTTATCACCGCCCCGCGCATCTGGCGGAACGATCCCTCAAAACGGCTTTGGCGGGTGTAATGGGCGCTCCGGCGGTTTGGGTTAACCGTGAGCTTTTTGAGAACCGCGCCGTAATCCATAAGCGCCCAATACCATTTCCGGGGATTCTCCCGGTCCAGCGAGTTTTTCAGGATCGGGAAAATTTCCTTATCTTTTACATCTTCCCGATCCTTGAAGAAAAAGTGGAGCGCCACAGAGCGGATATTGGTCTCAATAAAAACCGCAGGATAGTTATAGGCAAAACAGGCTATAGCCCCGGAAGTATAGGGACCGATTCCGGGAAGAGGCGCCAGGGCTTCCGGGGTTTCAGGCACCCGGCCGCCGTATTTTTTTACGATCAGGCCGGCGCAGTCCTTGAGAAAAAGCCCCCGGCGGTTATACCCCAGGCCGCTCCATTCCCGTAAAACGTCCGGCATAGGAACTTCCGCCAGGGCCTCCGGCGAGGGCCAGAGTTTCATCCAGCGTTCCCAAAAGGGGATCACCCGTTCCGTTTGAGTCTGCTGCAGCATGAATTCCGAGACCAGCACTCCCCAGGGACTGAGATTTGTCCGCCAGGGGAAAGTCCTGCCGGTGTTCTCATAATTTGCGTAAATAATTCTTTTAAATTCAGCATAATCCATCAGACTTTTTCTCCACCGCCGCCAGGATCCGTGAAACAATTTGGGATGGATCAAGGTCATCCGTATCTATTATCAGATCCGCAAAATCATACCGGTCGTTATCTATGTTATAAATTCGAAGATACCGCTCGTGATCTTGTCTGTCCCGTTCGGAGGTAAAAGCCGCTGTTACTTCCAGGCTCTCCCCTTCCCGTTTGACAATCCGCTTCGCCCTGGTTTCCGGCCGCGCCCTGAGGTATACCTTTAGATCCGCCTCCTCCAGCATCCAGATGGCCAGCCGGGAACCAAGAACACAACCCCCCGATTCCCGGGCCAGGGCGGTTTGGCGGCTGTCCACTTCCCTGTCCCAGGAATCATCCTCCGCCGCCAGGGCCAGCACCTCTTTGAGATCTTTTTTTCGTTCCTCCGCCAAGGTCCTGAATGTAAAATTGATAAAAGTCAAACCCAGCGTCTCGGCTACGATTTTACTAATCGTAGTATTCCCGCAGCCGCTTTTTCCCGATACGGCGATTTTCAACCCATCGCGTTTTTCATGCGCCATTACTCAATATTCCTCAATTGTTCCCGGACATTTTCCAGGGCGTCCTTCATCTCCACCACCGCCCGGCTCAGCTCAAGAACCGCGGTTTTGGAACCAATGGTATTTATTTCCCGGTTGATCTCCTGGCAGAGAAAATCGAGTTTTTTACCGGGACTGGGGTTGCGTTTGGTTTCGGCGCGGAATTCACAGAGATGGGAAGCAAGGCGGGAAATTTCCTCGGAGATACTGTACTTTACCAGCAGCACGGCGGTTTCCGCAAGGACGCGGTTTTCATCAATCTGATTTCCCAAAAGTTCGGCGAAACGGTTCCGCAAATTTTCCCTGATGGAGGCTTCAAGGGCCGGGGCGTGGGCGGCCACGGTTTCCAGCGCCGCTTCAATATGGCCGATATGGGAGAGAATATCCGCTTCGGTATGCCGGCCTTCCCGGAGCCGTTCAACCTCAAAATCTTCCGCGGCGTTCTTTAAGACCGGTTCTATCTGTTTCCAGTAGCGCTCATCATCCCGGTTCTTTTCGATTTCCAGCACCCCCTCCATGCCTAAAATAAGGGAGAGCCCCGGCTGTTCGCCGGTCTTGAGGCTCCCGGCCAAAAGGGAAATGGCCCGCTGGTATGCCAGGGCGGCTTCGGTGTTAACCGACACTGAAAGCTTCGCGTTATGTTCCCGCAGACGGACGCTTATTTCAATCTTTCCCCGGTTGATCCGGTCTCCCATACAATTCCGGATCCGGGGCTCCAGGCTGGAAAGCCAGGGTGGCAGGCTGATGGACATTTCAAGAAAACGGCTGTTGTACCCTTTGATTTCCACCGACAGGGTAATTTCTTCCCCCGTTATTTCCCGGTAGGCATAACCGGTCATACTTTTCATGGATCTCTTCCCCTAAAATATGCCAGGAGCCGCTCTCCCAGGGGCCAGTTGTTTCCTGCCCCCAGGCTTAAAAACAGGTCCCCGGGCTTGAGTATTTTCTCCAAAGGCGCCGCCGCGTCCAGGGGTTCATCAACATAATAGACCTCTCCCCGGAGGGCCCGGGTCTTTTCGTAGAGGCTTTTCCCGGTAACGCCGCCGTGGTAAAGTTCCCGGGCGGAGGCGTAAATTTTGTGGAAAAAAACCACATCCGCTTTTTCAAAAGACGCGGCGAATTGGTCCAGCAGCGCCGCGGTCCGGGTGTAGGTGTGGGACATAAAACTCACCACCAGCCGCCGCCGGGGGTAAAAAGCCCTGAGGCCCTCAAGGGTGGTTTTTATGGCTGTGGGATGGTGGCCATAGTCATCCATAAAAAGAATTCCCCCCGCCTCTCCCAATATTTCAGAACGCCGTTTGGAACCCCGGAATTCCTCCAGGGCCTTTCTGACATTCTCCCGCCGGGCCTCGTTCCAGCCGTTTTCCCCGCCCCCTTCGTCATTGCCGAATTCGGTTTTTACCAGCAGCGAGGTCAGCGCCAGAGCTGCCGCCGCGTCCAGGGCGGTATGCCGTCCGGGAATTCTAAGGCGGAATTCGCCGGGAAAACCCCGGACCCTCATAAGCGTTTGTTCATCCTGAACATCGCAGGCGGTAATACCGAAATCGCCGGAAGCGCAAAAACCGTAGGGGACAAACCGAAGCCCCCGGTTTTCTTTTTCCAGAATTCCGGCCACCTCGGCGGCGCCGGGATCATCGGCGCAATAGATAAGCGCGCCCCCCGGCGGGAGCAGCCGGCCGTATTCAACAAAGGCATCCCGGATCGATTTGTAGGTGGGGAAATAATCCTGATGATCGCTTTCCACCGCGGTAAGCACAATGCGTTTAGGGTGAAACGAAAGAAAATGCCGGCGGTACTCGCAGGTCTCGGCGACAAAATACTTGTTTCCCAAATTCAGGGTTGAATGACCGTTAAACCCGGCCACCGCGCTTCCCGTGAGGATTTGGGCCGGAAGCCCCGCCCCCCGGATCAGAGTACCCGCCAAAGCGGTTGTGGTGGTTTTCCCGTGTACCCCGGTGATGCCGGAAGAATCAAAACCCGCGGAATAGGCCCCCAGCGCATCGGTGTATTTCAGAACCGGCAGCCCCCGCTTTAGCGCCTCCGCCAGTTCCACATTGGTCTCAGGCGACCAGGCCGCCGAATGGATAAGCAAATCAATAGGGCCCTGTATATGCGCCGGGTCAAAGGATTCAAAATAGGGAATCCCCAGTTCCCGCAGTATGGCGTCGGTATAAAAAACTTCGCTTATGTCCGATCCGCTGACCCGTACCCCCGCGTTGAACATCAGTTCCGCCAGGGCGCACATTCCTGTTCCCTTGATACCGGCGAAATACACCACAGCGCCGGGCCGCAGCGCTTTTTGAAAGTCCATAAGGGATAATATCCCACAAAACGGCATTTTTGCAACATTAGACCTGGGAACAAGACCAGACCACCGCGCAGGAACCCCAGCCGGGATTTCCGCGAAGTCATCAATTCTCCAGAATAGTGATTTCCACCCGGCGGTTCCGCCGCATTCCTTCTTCGGTATTGTTATCCGCCACGGGCCTTTCAGCGCCGTAACCCCGTACCACAATCCGGTCAGAGCCGCGGACTTTTTTTCTGATCAGATAATCGGCGACCACTGTTGCCCGTTCCTGGGAAAGGGCTAATTGGCCTTCCCCGGTACCCGCCAGGGCAGTATGCCCGCCCACAAGAATATCCCGGTCCTGGTAACGGAGGAGAATTTCGGCAATACGGTCGAGTTTACGTTCCTCGCCGCGAAGCATGATCGCCGTATTGGCCTCGAACTGGATATTTTCAAGACTGATGGCAACTCCCTCGTCCACGGCCCGGACAGTGGTGTCCCTAATGTCCAGCCGTTCTATATCCGCCGCGATCTCCTCAACGAGCTTGTTCTTGTCCATCCGGGAAGATTCAAGGACCTCCGCCTTGGCCTTTCCCCGGTATTCCACGGTTCTGCCATCGGAGAGGGTAAAGGCCATACGAAAGTGTTCCTCGTAAGCTTTGGCCTGCCCAATGCTCTGGTCCCAGTACACCGTTTGATCCGAACTCCCGATAATCCGGGAAGGCCACACTTTCCCCGGCGCCGCGCCGGGCTCAAAAAATATCCGGTAGGTCACGGAAAAAGCCGGGTACATCTTCCCTTCCCACAGCCGGTTTCCGAGAAAGCTATACCGGGCGGTAAAGGGAATACGGTAGGGTTCGGTGATGCCAAAACTGTCCCGAAAATCGTGTACCTCATGGCCTTCGGCGGTCCACTGCTCCCCCGGTTTCAGGTCCCGGCCGGGGAATACCGGCACATTCCGTACCACCGGCATATAATATTTCGGATCTATGGTGATATGCCCCAGGGAATCCCGCTCATATTCGGAATCATATTCCCGGGCCCACTGAAAACTCTGCCCTCCGGTGTTTTTCGCCACCTCCACCGCCCGCTCGGAAGTCTGAAAAACCGCGCGATGGCGTCCCTTATTATCTTGTACATCAACAACTTCCACCGCTATCCGGTTTAATATCACCGTCCGGTGGTTCAGGCGCCAGTTTATGTATACATCTTCCTCTACGGTAGAAAGAACCCGGTATTTATCCCCGGTTTGGTGGGTAAAAACAAATTCCTCCGCGGCCAGAGTCTTCCCGGAGGAAAAAACACATAGCAATGAAAAAACCGCCGCGATTTTTTGATAACGCCATTTCATATTTATAAGAATACCCCTTTTTTAATCATCGGTCAAAGCTAAATCCCCCTCAACAAACCAGGGCCTGTTCACACCAATGAAGCACCCCTTCCGAAAGACAGACCCTTGACTATATACCATTTTTGCGGTAGATATAAACAATATTAGTAAAAATCCTTAAGAAACCTGACAGGGTTTCCCAAGGGGACGGGCCTTTAGCTCAGTTGGTCAGAGCAGTTGACTCATAATCAATTGGTCCCTGGTTCAAGTCCAGGAAGGCCCAGCGAGGTTTTTTAATTTATAGAGAGTTTTGTACCTTCCTGGGCTTGAAAGGTTCAGTCCGCCGAACGAATGTGAGGATAAGGCCGCATGGATGCGGCCGTCAGGACTGAACCACGGCCCGGAAGACCGGGACAGGATGTCGCGGGCTGGAGGGCAAGTCCAGGAAGAGCCGGAAGATAAAAATATGAGGACAGGTAAAAAAAATGGACAGGAACGCAATTGTTAACGCTATGGAAAAAAAGGCTAAAACCATCTTCGAAAGCAGCGATGAATACATCAAAGAGGGCAAGCGGGGCATGATGGTGGTCCAGATTCAGGACAAAAAGAATCCGGCCCAGTGGGATTCCACCTTCAGGAGCTTTGAAACCACCTTCCGGGATTATAACTACGAAGGCGAACTGGTTATCAGCAACGGAGTCAACTTTGACGCGCTGGTCCACGGCAAGGCGGCCTTTGCCCGCAGAACCGGGAAAAATTCGGGGACCAACTACTACCAGGTGCTGGGCCATGAATCGTTCTGGCCGGGGGCGGTTACCAGCGATGACGGCTTCTGTATATGCGCCTTCGCGGGCTTTACCGCCGCGGATGATGTGGCCATCGCGGAGGCGGGAATCGCCTGCTATGAATCACTCAAGCGGACGGGGAAAAGCCTCGCCAAAAAACGTCCGGTGGAAGATGAAATACCTGGTGAAGAAGAGCCGGACGAGACGGCGGATTAGGGAAGCCCTTCCCGCCGGAACATGCGGACATTTACCGCCCCGGAACTTCCCGAAAAATTTATTGAACCCCTAAGGGAACAGATCCGGCCCCTGGAAGAAAATCATCCCGCTTTCCGCTGGACAAAAAAGAAAATCTCCACATTACCGTATCATTTCGACAGCGATCCGGGGCCGGATTTTTCACCGATCCCCCTGAGGGCCGGCATTGGCATCCGCGGTATAGGCGCTTACCATTTCTTCTTTTCCCGGCGGCAGCAGCAAACTGCCGCCGCATACCATGTCCAGAATCTGCCGGTGCTGTTCCAGCGCCGCCTCGGCGCTGTTCCCCAGGGTTCTGACGCAGAGAGCCCCCGAACCGGTACGTGTTACACCCCCCACGCCGCCGGGGAAACGGCGTATATCCCGGCTTATTTCCTCCTGCTGTTCCGGGGAAAGGGGGATGTTTACCAGAAGCAGGTTGGAAAAATGGGAATACCCCTCAAACATGGCGAAGTTCTCCATGTCTGTTTCCGCCGGGCGGAAATCGCTGTGGTCAAAATAAATCAGTTTGTCCGCTTCAAAAACACGCACCCGGTTCTTATACCGCCGCCAGGCAAAACGTTCCCCCCTGGCGGAGCGGCCGCAGGAGAGAATCTCCGAGTAGGCCAGCCGGGAAGCGGCGTCCCGAAGATAAATTGCGGTACAGCTTTCAAAGGCCGAATGGGCAAAGGGGATCACCGGCAGGGGGACATAGATCAGCAGGCCGCCGCTTTCCACAGTCAGCGTGGTTTCCCGGCGGGCGGACTGGTTTTCGTCCATCCGGTGGACCTTCTCAAAAGACTGGGAACCAATCTCCGCGGAGGCGCCGCGTTCAACGCGCACGTTTATCCGCTGCCGGTCCCCCGCCATAAGCCCCGCGGAGGCGCTCATAACCATGATCGACGCCCGGCCGTCTTCGCCATAAAAAGGGCTGGTGATTTTAAAGGGCGGGGTAAAATAACAGCGGTCAAGAACGGAAGCTTCCGGCCCTTTTTTTATCTCCAGGGATAATTCGGAAAGCTGGGGGAACCGGTTTTCCGTCATCAGCTTTTGAACGCCGAACCGGAAGCGCCGTCTTCCGTGTTTTCCAGAAGGGCGTTTCGTTTTATCCAACTCAGCACGGCATCAATATTTTTGCCGCTTCGAATATCGGTAAAGACAAATGGTTTTTCCCCCCGCATTTTTTTGGAGTCCCGTTCCATCACGGCAAGGCTCGCCCCCACATGGGGCGCCAGGTCTATCTTGTTGATCACCAGAAGATCGGAATTGATGATCCCCGGCCCTCCCTTCCGGGGAATCTTGTCTCCTCCGGCCACATCAATGATAAAGATGGTAAGATCCGCCAGCTCCGGGCTGAAGGTAGCCGAAAGGTTGTCCCCGCCGCTCTCGATAAACATAATTTCCGTATCGGGGAATTTTTCCGCCAGCTCTTCCACCGCCTCCAGGTTCATGGAAGCGTCTTCCCGGATTGCCGTATGGGGACAGCCGCCGGTCTCCACCCCAAGGATCCGTTCCTTTTCCATGACGCTGTTTTTGATCAAAAATTCCGCGTCCTCCCTGGTATAAATATCGTTGGTTACCACGCAGATCTGATAATCACCGGACATTTTCCGGGTAAGGGCTTCGATAAGCGCGGTCTTTCCCGATCCCACGGGTCCCGCGACGCCGATTTTTATATAGGCCATACAAACTCCTTTTCCGCCAGGTTTTTCCAAAATCAACATACCGCGCGGCACCCCTATCACGACATATAGAGCCGGGAATAAAGGGCCTCGTGCCGCATGGAACGGATGTCAAGGCCCGGACAGGAGCGGAACAGATCATCCTGATCCAGCCCCTGAAGCTTATCCAGGAGAAGGCCAAAGCGGCCCCGGCAGGCCGAAAGAATCCGCTGGCCCCCGGTCTGGCTCAGGGGAATAGTTTTGACACAGACAGTTGCCATAGCGGAACTCCGGGCGTAAAGGAAGGCCCCCAGCGCGTCTTCCCGGCCAATCCCCGTGGCGGCGCAAAAGACCCCGCAGGCAATTACATGGGAACAGCGGCCATTGAGCTTGTTCCGGTACTGGTCAAAGATCGTGCCGGCGGGGAGAAGTTCCGCGGCGGTTTTGACAAAACGGCTCCCCAGTTTCATTGACGCTTCCCGCGGTTCCCGGAAAGGTTTCGCGGCAAAAGAAAGCTCCTCCAGTTCCTCAAGCCGCCTGAGACCGCCCGCCGCCGCCGCGTCCCAGGCACAGCGGAAGAGGAGGAGACCGGAATACAAAAAAGAATTTTCCAGGATCCGCACAAGGCAGGATTCAGCGGTCCGCTCATCCCGTACCAGCGATTCCCGGATATAGGTCTCCAGTCCGAATGAGTGGGTATAGGCCCCAACAGGAAAGGAGGCGTCGGTGATCTGGAGCAGGAGAAAGGACGCTTCTGAAAAACCCGGCCGTTTTTTCGGAGAGCCCCGGCGGGGCGCGGAAGTATTAATGGCGGCGCCCCTGATCATGATCATGGGAATGTCCGTGATCATGGTGATGTTCGTGATGGTGTCCGCTGCTGCTCACAAACCCTTGGGCGGCGGAGACGCGGTTTTCCGGGAGCAGCCGGGTTTCCCGCACCAGGACGGTACAGCCCAGCTTTTCCAGCATCCGCTTCATGGGCTCATCGAAGGGGAGAAGAAATTCATCCGGGCCGTCCCCGCCAAAAAGCGGAGCGTGGCGGTTGCCGATTTCATAGCCCAGCCGAATCAGTTCCACCGGGCCGGCCGCCGGTTTCAGGGAAAGACAGGGACAGGGAATAATATTGACCAATAAGACCATGCGCTCACCGGCGTATATCACATCCCCCTGACGCAGGCCCCGGCGATACAGAGCTTCCTTCATGCGGATTCCCACATCGGCGCCGGAACGGGAATTTCGCCGGTCGATTTTTTTACGGGTATTGTACCATTCAATATCAAGGTAATCCGGTTCCCGGCCGGCAAAACAGCTTTCCCCGGCGGAACCCAGTACATCTTCAACCAGTATCATACCGCAAGCTCCTCTTTCCGCGCCGGGCCCTTACCGAAATTTTGAACCACGCTCAAAACCTGCCTCCGCAAAACCGGAACAAGCTCCGCAAAAGCCGCTCATATCCTGATAAGGCCGCGGATTTCCTGACGGGTATCTTCGTTGACCGGTCCCCGGCGGGTCAGTTCCCCATGTTCCATGAAATAATACTGATCCGCCAGTTCCAGGGCAAAATCCACAAACTGTTCCACCAGAAGGATCGTCATGGCCTGCTCATCCCGCAGGCGGATCAGCACCCTGCCGATCTGCTGGACAATGGAGGGCTGAATACCCTCGGTGGGCTCGTCCAGCAGGAGCAGCCGGGGCCGGCAGAGGAGGATCCGGCCAAAGGCGAGAATCTGCTGCTGGCCCCCGGAAAGATCACTGCCCCGGCGGTTCAGCCAGGTCTCAATTTCAGGAAAGTAGTCAAAGACGATCCGGTAATGTTCCGCGCCGGGCCGGACACCCCGGGCTTCCAGTCCCAAAATCAGATTTTCCCGGACCGAAAGAAAGGGGAAAATATCCCGGCCCTGGGGAACATAGCCAAAACCGGCCCGGGCCCGCTCAAAGGGCGCTTTTGACCGCTGTTCCGTTCCATCCCACAGGACACTTCCCTCCCTGACCGGCATGACTCCCATAAGGCTTTTCAGCAGGGTCGATTTACCCGCCCCGTTGGAACCCATAAGCGCCGCCAGCTTGCCTTCGGGAATCTCCATGTCCAGATTCCGGAATACCATAGAACCGCCATAGCCCGAGGTTAATCCGCTGATTTTAAGGCCCTTCCCCTCCATTATTCTCCCCTCCCCAGATAAACCGACAATACCCTGGAATTCCGGGAAACCTCGGCGAAGCTTCCCTCGCAGATAATGCGGCCCTCGTGGAGGACGCTGACCTTCCGGGAAAAAGCTTCAACGAATTTCATATCGTGTTCCACCACCAGTACCGAGGTATGGGCGGCAATATCCCGGAGGATCTCCCCGGTCCGGTTTCGCTCCTCCCGGGTCATCCCCGCCGCCGGTTCATCCACCAGAAGCAGCTTGGGTTTCTGGATCAGGGACAGGGCGATTTCCAGCCACTGTTTCTGGCCGTGGGAAAGTTCGGCCGCCGGGGAGTTCCGCCGTTCCGCCAGGTTTACCCGCTTCAGGATTTCCCCGATTTCATCCAGTTCAGCGGAACTAAAACGGCAGCGAAGGGCGGAAAAGAGCCCCCGGGCCCGGGGATAGGCCAGCTCCATATTTTCCATGACCGTAAGGCCCGGAAACACGCTGGGAGACTGAAACTTCCGGCTAATCCCCATCCGGGCGACCCTGTGAATGGAACTGTGGAGAAAATCTTCTTCCTCGAAAAAAATCCGCCCTGAGCTTTCTTTGACCTTGCGGCAGATCACATCCAGCAGCGTGGTTTTTCCCGCCCCGTTGGGCCCGATGAGGAAACGCAGTTCCCCCACAGACATAAAAAATATCACCCGGTCCAGGGCTTTGAAATCCCCGAAGAGGACGGAAATATTTTCCAGATAAATAAGATCCTTAACGCCGCTCCGGTTTTCCCTCACGATTCCTCCCCGGCCGCGGTTCCGGCCGCCGCTGGTTTTGCCGGTTTTTCCGGCGCCCCCTCCCCGGCGGACCGCTTGTTCAGGCCCCGGTTTTTCAGGGTCCGCCGGATCCCCATGATGCCGTTGGGGAAAAAGAGGATACTGCCGATAAAAAGGGCTCCCAAAAAATACAGCCAGTAATTGGGGAACCCTTCGCTGAGAAAGGTCTTGGCCAGGTTCACCGCCACTGCCCCAATAACCGGGCCGAAGAGAGTGGCCCGGCCGCCCACGGCAACCCAGACGGCCATTTCCACCGAAGGGAGAATCCCCATAGACGAGGGGGAGATGATCCCCGCCTGGGGAACAAAAAGCGCCCCCGCCAGACCGGTCAGTCCGGCGGAAAACACATAGACCGCCAGTTTGTAGTACATGGGGTTATAACCGAGGAAACGGAGCCGGTTTTCCCCGTCCCGGATGGCAATCAGTACCTTGCCCGCCCTGGTTTTAAGGAGCCGGGAACACAGGTACACTACGGCGCTCAGAAAGGCCAGGGTCAGAAAATACATGGCCCGTACCATTTCCGGCCGGCGGGTCGAGACGCCAAAAAAGCCCCGGAAGTTGGTGATCCCGTTGGTTCCCCCCGTATAAGGCTGGAGCCCCACAAAGAGGATCGATATGGCCAGAGCCAGGGCCTGGGAGAGGATGGTAAAATACACCCCCTTAATATTGGACCGGAAGGTAGGAAGGCCGATGAGCAGCGCGAAGGCCGAAGGAAGCAGGAAAACCAGGGGAAAGGCGGCCCAGGGATGACGGAGAATATTGATAAACCGGGGAATCTCTGTGAGGCCGCTCCACACCATAAAGTCAGGTATTTCCCCGCTTTGCAGTTTGAGGTAAAAGGCCATCACATAAGCTCCCAGGGCAAAATAAACCCCGTGCCCCAGACTGAGGATCCCCGTATACCCCCACAGGAGGTTCAGGGCCTCCGCGGCAATGGCGTAGGCCAGAAACTTACCCAGAATACCCAGCCGGAAAGGTTCCACCACCAGGGGCGCCAGGGCAAGAGCCGCCAGGGGCAGAAACCAAAACACCCAGGAAGGAACGCCGCGCCGGAAGGCGGGAAAAAAAGTTTTCATGGCGGCTCCCGGCTAGTCCAGATTGCGGGTCTGCCGCCGGACCATCCCTTCGGTCCTCATATTCAGGAAGAGGATGATCAGGACAAAGAGACATACCTTTCCGATGGAAGCGGAGGTAAAATATTCGAGAAAAGGGCTGGCGAAGCCCATAAGCAGGGCGCCGTAAAGCGCGCCGGTAAGGCTCCCGATTCCCCCAAGGAC
>JAISAN010000195.1 GCA_031266635.1 Treponema sp.
GATATGACCGGCCGGTCCAAGATCTACGAAGCCATTGTGAAGGGGGAACCCTCCACCACCGCGGGGATTCCTGAATCCTTCAACGTGCTGATGCAGGAACTTCGGGGTCTGGCGCTGGATATGACCATCTACGACGCCAAGGGGAAACAGATTCCCCTCACCGAACGGGATGAAGAGTTGATCGCCAAATCGGAATCGAATTTTTAGCGAAAAGGGAGCAGGGAGGAATTATCATTAACACTTCGTGTTGATGTTCGATTTAACATAAGCGGTGATACCGCCGCTTGTTAGAGGAGTTATCATTAACACTTCGTGTTAATGTCCGATTTAACGTAAGCGGCGATACCGCCGCTTGTTAGAGGAGTTACTATGCGGGATATACAGGATTTTGATTCGATTATGATAAAGTTGGCCTCCCCGAGTATGATTCGGGACTGGTCCTACGGGGAGGTCAAAAAGCCGGAGACTATCAATTACCGGACGCTTCGGCCGGAAAAGGACGGTCTTTTCTGCGAGCGGATCTTTGGAACCACAAAAGAATGGGAATGTTACTGCGGGAAATTTAAGTCCATCCGTTACAAGGGCGTTATCTGCGACCGCTGCGGCGTTGAGGTTACCCACTTCAAGGTCCGCCGGGAACGGATGGGCCATATAGAGCTGGCGGCCCCGGTTTCCCACATCTGGTATTACCGGTCGGTTCCCAGCCGTATGGGGCTCCTGCTGGATATTCCTATGACCGCCCTGCGCTCCGTGCTGTATTACGAAAAATACGTGGTCATTGATGAGGGGGATACGGATTTAAAAAAGATGCAGCTCCTCACCGAAGAGGAATATTACGAGGCCCAGCAGCGTTATGGCGGGGGTTTTTCCGCGGGAATGGGCGCTGAGGCGATCCGGACCCTCCTTGAGAATCTTAATCTGGATCAGATGGCCGCGGAACTCCGGGCCAAAATGATTGACAAAGGGCCCAAAAGTGACAAGCGGCTCCTCAAACGGATCGATATTGTGGAAAATTTCCGCAATTCTACCAATAAACCCGAATGGATGATCCTGGACGTAATCCCGGTGATTCCCCCGGAACTACGGCCTATGGTTCAACTCGACGGCGGCCGTTTTGCCACCTCGGACCTCAACGACCTGTACCGCCGGGTGATTAACCGGAACAACCGCCTCAAACGGCTTCAGGCGCTTAACGCCCCGGACATCATTATCCGTAATGAAAAAAGGATGCTCCAGGAAGCGGTGGACGCCCTTTTTGACAATTCCAAGCGGAAGCGGGTAGTGAAGGGGGCCAGCAACCGGCCCCTCAAATCGATCAGTGATATGCTAAAAGGCAAGCAGGGCCGGTTCCGGCAGAATCTTTTAGGCAAGCGGGTGGATTATTCGGGCCGTTCGGTTATTACCGTGGGGCCGGACCTCAAAATGTGGCAGTGCGGGCTTCCCACCAAAATGGCGCTGGAACTTTTTAAGCCCTTTATTATGAAAAAACTCGTCGACAAGGACGTGGTATATAACATCAAAAAAGCCAAGCTGCTGGTGGAAGCGGAAACCCCCGAGGTTTTTGCCATCCTCGACGAGGTGGTGAAGGAACATCCGGTTCTCCTGAACCGGGCGCCTACCCTGCACCGGCTGGGGATTCAGGCTTTTGAGCCGGTACTGGTAGAGGGGAAGGCGATTAAACTGCATCCCCTGGTCTGCCACGCCTTTAACGCCGACTTTGACGGCGACCAAATGGCGGTTCACGTACCCCTGACCCAGGCGGCCCAGATGGAATGCTGGACCCTGATGCTTTCCGCCCGGAATCTTCTCAACCCCGCCAACGGGAAGACCATTGTATTCCCCTCCCAGGACATGGTGCTGGGGATTAACTTCCTTACCCGGATCAAGCCCAACGCCAAAGGAACCGGCCGCCGTTACACCAGCACCGAGGAAATTCTCATGGCGGTGGAGAGCAAGGCCCTGGAGTGGGAGGCGGCCATCCGGGTTCGGCCTTCCAAGTTCCCCATCTGGGACAGGGCGGGCCGGGAAGTAAAACCGGGGCACGGCGGTCTTATCGAAACCACCGCGGGACGGCTGGTGTTTAACGAGGAACTGCCCGCGGATATTCCCTTTATCAATTATGAACTCAAAGACAAGGAGTTGCGGGCGCTGATTGAACATATTTTCAGCGAAAAGGGCTCCTGGACTACGGTGAAGATGCTCGACGCCATCAAGTCCACGGGATACCGTTACGCCACGGTCTTCGGCGCTACCATCGGAGTGGATGACATTGTGGTGCCCAAAGAAAAAACCGAGATGATTGATAAGGCAAACAAGGAAGTCGATTCGATCCAGCGGCAGTACCGGCAGGGCCACATTACCCAGGAAGAACGGTATAACCGGGTAGTTGAAGTGTGGTCCAAGACCAATGAAGACCTGACCGCTATTATGATGAAGACCCTGGAAAATGACCGGGATGGGTTTAACTCGGTATACATGATGGCCAATTCCGGCGCCCGGGGAAGCCGCAACCAGATCCGCCAGCTCGCGGGGATGCGGGGGCTTATGGCAAAACCGTCGGGGGATATTATTGAACTGCCCATCCGGTCAAACTTTAAGGAAGGGCTTTCGGTGATCGAGTTTTTCATCTCCACCAACGGCGCCCGGAAGGGGCTGGCGGATACGGCCCTGAAGACCGCTGAGGCCGGTTATCTAACCCGGCGGCTGGTGGACATTGCCCAGGATGTGGTGGTCAACGAAGACGACTGCGGGACCATCAACGGCATTTCCTATTCGGCTATTAAGGACGGCGAGGATATTGTCGAATCCCTGAGCGACCGGATCGTGGGCCGGTATACCCTGGAACGGGTGAAGCATCCCATCACCGGGGAGCTGATCATCGACGTTAACGAAGAAATTACCGAGGAAATTGCCACCCAGATCGAAGACGCGGGGGTTGAGTCGGTGAGGATCCGGACGGTCCTTACCTGTGAGGCCAAGCACGGGGTCTGCCGCCGCTGTTATGGCCGGAATCTGGCTACCAACCGTTCCGTGGACATTGGGGAAGCGGTGGGGACCATTGCCGCCCAGTCCATCGGCCAGCCGGGAACCCAGTTGACCATGCGGACCTTCCATATCGGCGGCGCGGCTACCAAGATCAGTGAAGAAAACCGGACCTTCCTCAAATACCCCGTGTATATCCGGGAAGTTACCGGCGCCCATGTGGAACTGCCGGGCGGCAGCGGCGCTTCCGCGGGCCACTGGCTTTTTACCCGCAAGGGCTACACCATAGTCAACAAGGTGATGAAGGAATACACGCTGGATACAAAGGACAGTTTTCTGGTGGAAGACGGCAGCAAGGTGGTCCGGGGCGCGCCGGTGATCAAACACGGCAGCAAAGAAATCCTTTCCACCGAAATCGCCATCACCCTGATTATCGGCCGGACCCTGTACCTCATCGGCCCGGATCAGAAGATAGAAATCCGCAACGGTTCGGAATTTGTGGTAAAGAAAGGGGATGTGGTGGGAGCCGAAAAAACCATCGCCAACTTCGACCCCTTCTCGGACCCCATTATCGCCGAAGTTTCAGGAATTGTAAAATACGAAGATATTATTCCCGGTACTACCCTGAAAGAGGAGATCGACGAGGACACGGGAAACACGTAAAAACGGATCACCGAATTCCAGCTTGAAAGCAAACAGCCGCGAATCTACATTGTCGATGAAAACGACACGGAGATCGCCTCTTACTTCCTCCCCGGCGGGGCCTATATTCAGGTGGACGAAGAGGAAAAGATCAACGCCGGAAGAATTATCGCCAAGACCCTCAAGGAATCCGCCAAAGCTATGGATATTACCTCCGGTCTTCCCCGGGTCAGCGAGCTTTTTGAGGCCCGGAAACCCAAAAGTCTGGCCGTACTGGCCCAGGTTTCCGGGATCGTGTATTTCAGGGGCATTGTCAAGGGAAAACGGAAAGTTATTGTGGAGGATGTTTTCGGCAAGGAATATCCCCACCTGATCCCCATGACCAAGCGGCTTCTGGTCCGGGACGGCGACACTGTGGAGGCCGGGGAGTCTCTCTGCCAGGGCGCCGTCAATCCCCACGATGTACTCCACATTTTGGGCGAGGCCACCCTCCAGCGCTACCTGATGGACGAAATTCAGCAGGTTTACCGGCTCCAGGGGGTGTCGATCAACGATAAGCATATCGGCGTGATTATCCGCCAGATGATGCGGAAGGTAGAAATCCGCTCCGTGGGGGATACCAAATTTATCTACGGTCAGATGGTGGACAAATACCGTTTCCACGAGGAAAACAACCGGGTCATTGCCGAAGGGGGACAGCCCGCGGTAGCCCAGCCCATGTTCCAGGGGATCACCAAGGCCAGCCTTAACATTGATTCTTTCCTCTCGGCGGCGAGCTTTCAGGAGACCACCAGGGTACTCACCAACGCCGCCATTGCCGGTTCCACCGACTATCTCCGGGGCCTCAAGGAAAACATCATCATCGGCCATCCCATTCCCGCAGGAACCGGCATGAAACGTTACCGGGGGGTCAAACTCTTCGACGAGGAAAACAAGGACCTGGATCTGGTCATGCAGGAAATTCTGGAAAAACGGAAACTGGAAGCCGCCATGGCGCCCGCCGAAGAACCGGGGGAAGACGAATACACCGCTGACGATAATGACGGCGACGCTGAAGAATGAGCCTCCGCGCGGCAACCGCGCGGTATCTTAAGCGTTGCGTTAGTTCAAACGGAGGCTCGTTCGAGAGGAAATTTATTATACCGTCTGATTTAATACCAAATTTTTGCAAGCGGTGCATTATTTCAGTCGCGGCAAGCCGCGAGGTATTAAACCAGACTTTCGAATAAAGGCCGCTGTTGGAAACCCTGCCGGGGTTTCCAACAGTGCTTCATTCCCGGCTGAGGCGGGCGAGAAAATTTTTTGTCCGCTCTTCCCGGGGCCGGTCAATGACCTCAGCCGGGGGGCCTTCTTCGATAAAGGAACCGCCGTCCATAAAAAAAACCCGGTCCGCCACTTCCCGTGCAAAGGGAATTTCATGGGTTACGATGACCATAGTCATACGCTCGGCGGCAAGCTGGCGGATAACCCGGAGAATTTCCCCGGTAAGTTCCGGGTCCAGGGCGCTGGTGGGTTCGTCAAAAAAAAGAACTTCCGGGTCCAGGGCCAGGGCCCTGGCTATGGAAACCCGCTGCTGCTGCCCCCCGGACAATTCAAAAGGATAGGCCGCCGCCTTTTCGCGGAGTCCCATTTTGTCCAGCAGGGCAGTGGCCCGCCTTTCGGCCTCCTGTTTGCTCCGGCGGAGTACATGAACCTGGGCTTCGGTGATATTTCGCAGCACCGAAAAATGGGGGAACAGGTTGAAATTCTGAAAAACCAGGCCCATTTTGAGGCAGATCCGGCGCAGCTCCTCCGGCGGGGCGTAGCGGCCGTCCCGGACCAGGGCCGATCCGTCTACGGAGATGCTGCCCCCCTCCGCCAGTTCCAGATGGGTAATACAGCGGAGCAGGGTGGACTTTCCCGACCCTGAGGGGCCGATGATGGCGGCTACTTCACCCTGTCTGACGGTAAAGGAAATATCCTTCAACACCCGGAGGGTTCCAAAAGATTTGCTAAGCCCCGTAACCTGTATGATGTCCATAATCGAGCCCCGCTACCTATAATAGGATAGTTTTTTTTCAGACCGGCTGAATATTACCGAAACCACCCAGTTCATAATCAGATAAAAAAGACCGGCGATAAAAATGGGCGTGGTGGAAAATTCCCGGGCCGAGGCATTTTGGGCCGCATGGAACAGTTCCGCCACACCGATAACCTGGGCCAGGGCAGTGTCTTTTACCAGGGTAATGACCTCATTGCCGGCGGCGGGGAGAATCCGTTTTACCACCTGGGGCAGCACAATCCGGCCAAAGGTCTGGGGCCCCGTAAATCCCAGCACCTTGGCCGCCTCATACTGGCCCCTGGGGATAGACTCTATGCCGCCCCGGTATATTTCCGCGAAATAGGCGGCGTAATTCAGCGTAAAGGCGATAACAACCGCGGTAAACCGGTTGTAGGAAAGAACAAAACGCAGCCCGTTCCAGAAAGCCGCTGAAACGATAATGGTTTCAAAACGGCCGTGTAAAAAAGCGTACAGGTATTTAGGGGCAAAATAAATAAAAATCAACTGGAGGATCAGCGGCGTTCCCCGCATAATCAGCAGGTACAGGTTGATGATCCCCCGGACAAGCCGGTTTTTCGACATCCGGCCAAAGGCAACCGGCATAGCCAGGGGCACGGAAAACAGGAGGGTAAGAAAAAACACCTCCAGCGAGATTCCCGCCCCCCTCAGCATAAAACCGATCATAAATGAGGCTGTTCCAAAACTTCAGTTTTCAAAACGCCAATGCCGGACATACCCCTATTTACCGATGATTGAAATGTCCGAGCCGAACCATTTGGCGCTTATCTGCCCCACTGTTCCGTCCTGGCTCATGGCCTCCAGGGTTTCCCATACTTTGTCTGCCAGGGCCAGATCGCTTTTTCTGAATCCGATGCCAAATTCCTCGGCCCCCAGGGTTTCTTCCAGAATACGGAAATCCTTGCCCGAGCGCCGGATATTGTCATTGGCCACCACCAGATCAATAACGATGGCGTCAACGCCCTCCACATCCAGGTCCATCAGGGCGGTAAGGAAATCCTTGTATTCAATGACGCTCTTCAGGCTGGCCTTGAATTCCGGCGCGCCGTCAATGGCCTCTACCGATGAAGACCCCGCCTGGGTTCCCGCTGTTTTTCCCGCCAGGTCCGCCAACCGGGTAACCGGCGAGCCGCTCTTTACCACCACCACCTGGGCGTTTTTCAAATAGGGCTGGGTGAAGGTCAGGGCCTGTTTCCGCTCTTCGGTAATGGTAAAACCGTTCCAGATACAGTCAATTTCCCCGGTGTTCAGCTCCTGTTCCTTGGCGTTCCAGTCTATAGGCTGGGTGATCAGTTCTATTCCCAGCCGGGAACAAACTTCCTTTGCCAGGTCCACATCGTAGCCTACAATTTCGTTGACCTCGTTACGGAAGCCCATAGGGGGGAAAGAGTCGTCAAGCCCCAGGACCAGCGCCTTCTTGTCCAAAATGTTTTGAAGGGAATTATCTTCCCCCGCCGCCGCGGCCTGCTTTTTACAGCCCACAAACACCGCTCCCGCCGCCATCAGCGCGCATACTGCCATTATTCCAAATCGTTTCATAAGTTCCTCCTGGAAAAACTGTACCTGTTTTTTTGAAAAAAGTACAGGGCGCTGAAAAGCCCGGTTGGCCCGGACAATGCCGTAAAAAAACAGTATGATAAAATCCCATGAACTATGAAATTGTCCTCGCAGACCCGGCGAAAAATATCACGGTTTTTGTGTTGAACCCGGTGGCGGACCAGGCCGCCGCGGCCCGGGAACTGCTGGCGGACCCCGGCTTGAAAGCCGAACAGGTGGGCTTTGTGATTCCCCCCGCCGGGGAGGGGGGGCTGTGGCGGCTGCGGATGATGGGGGGTGAGTTCTGCGGAAACGCCGCCCGGAGCTTCGGCCTTTTTGTCGCCCGGGAACAGGGGCTTGTGGGGGAACAGACTGTTTTTATCGGTATGAGCGGCGCGGCGGAAAACCTGCCGGTAAGGGTCCATGTGGAGGAGGGGAGGGCGGTGGTGGAAGTCCCCGGCCCCCTGGCGCTTGACACCCTCGATTTTGAGGGCCGGTCCCTGCCGGTCTATGTTTTTGACGGTATCACCCATGTTATTGCCCCGGATATTTCTCCGGATACAAAGGTTTTTTCCCGAATCAGGGACAGCATCGAGGGAAAGTTTGGCCGGCCCGCAGCTGGGCAGCCTGCGGCGACCGGGCAGCCTCCGGCAGCCGGACAGCCCGTGGCAGCCGGGCTGCCTTTGGCAGCCTTGGGGGTTTTGTTTTACGATACCGCCGCCGCGTTTATGCGTCCCGGCGTGTATGTTTACGCCACCGGTTCCCTGGTCTTTGAGTCAAGCTGCGGTTCCGGTTCCGCCGCCCTGGCGCTGTGGAAGACCGGGAACCTGGGAGACGGCGAAACGGTCTGCGAGGTAAAGCAGCCGGGAGGGCTTATTGAGGTACGGGTCCGCCGCCGGGGCGGCAAAGTATGCGGCCTTTCCATCGGCGGAAAAGTGACCCTGAGCGGGCGGATAGAGTTGTCCGGAAACCGCAAGCCTTCGGTTTGAAGTTTCCGAACAACAAGCGCTTAAAAATGTACCCCTGTTACGGGTAAACCGTAAACCCTATGGAAAAGATAAAACCCGTGCCCGCCCGGTAAACGGCATCGTTCAGGGCCTCGTAATCTCCCTCATTACCTATCCCCGCGCTGCCATTAATGGTATACCGGGTGATCACGATGCCGGTTTCAGCGAAAACCGCAAGGGGAACATTCAGGGTTTTCAGGCTGTAGGTTCCGCCGATCTTAAGAACATGGTTCCACTGGTACACGCCGTCTTTAAGAAAATATTTTTCCGAATTTCTATCTTTGATAATTTTATCCGTCAGCGACGAACCGTCCACCCGGCCGTATCCGAAGTCAACGCCGTGATGGATCATCTGGTACTGAAAATGGGCTTTGGTTCCGGGGAGGAACATGGACTCCAGGCGAAAGAGGAATTCATCGCTGTTGGGGGGGAGGTAAAAACCCAGGGATTCGCCGTTGTTCTGGTAGGAAGTATCCGTAGGAACCCGGTTCCAGGGGGTTTCGGTGTATTCGTGGGTATAGCAGAAGGGTTCAACCTTGGTGTACCGCATGGTAAGGAGCCCAAAGGGAAGCCACTTGATATTGATCTTGAAACCTCCCTGGTATGCGTACATCTGGCGGTCCAGATGGAAAAACGGTTTTTGGTTCAGGTTTATCTCATCCACATAGAGACTGCCCCAGATTTTTCCGAAACCCGGTAAACGGAATTCCAGGTCCGCGAAAAGGGCAAGGTTGTCAAAATCCCCCACGTTGTTTTGGTAAAAGAAATTACTGTTTATGGGGAAGATGTAGCCCAGTTCAAAACGTTTTGGCCAGACGGTGGCGCTGCCGAAATCAAAATGAATATATTTCCCCGCTTCCACTTCCAGGAGGGCCAGGGAAAATAAATTCTGGAAAGGGTCCGCGTCACTCCACTGGTTGGTCCCTTTTTGATATTCCAGCGCGCCGGTAAGGAAGGAAAACCAGAGCCAGTCTATAGGTACGGCGGTTCCTTCAATAGCCATAAAGGGGCGGGCCTGGGCGTTCATATACAGGCTGGAACCGTTCCCCTCGGGCCCCCAGTCCCGGCGCATCCGGCCGAAACGGAAGGCCAGGCGGTTGTCAAAAAAGCCGGCGTTTATTTCGGAGATCAACTCGTAGGCGAAGGCAAATTTATCCGGCCAGCTATGGTAACCCCCCAGGTCGGCGGGGGGAAAGACCGCCGCTTCCCAGGGTTTGGTAAAGGTATAGGGAAAGTAGGCGGGAATGGCGTAAACCGGCGAATAAGTCGGCGGATCGTTAGGGCCGGGGAGATCATAATAATAATGATGCCCGTCGGAGTTGGGATTGCCGTCATAGGCGCCGTATTTGGGATCAATATAGGGCGGGTCCTCATGATCCCCCAGATATTTCCGGTCTACCTGGAGAAAACCGCCGTGGAGATTAAAATTCCAGGAAAGATGGCCGCCCATGTCCCCGCCGACAAAAAGATTGCCCATATTGACCGTGGCGGTGGCCGGAGAAGGGGCCTTGACGGAGAAAACGCTTTCCCAGTTCAGCCCCGCGTCAAGAGAAAGGTGGGTTCCCGCCACAGGGCGTTCAGCATGGTATTTCCCGGTCCGGTAATCCAGGCCGTCTTTCCGCTCAAAGGAAGCCAGTATTTCCGCCACGATTTCCTGTTCCCCCGGTGAAAGGAGTTCCGGCGGAGCGTGGATAATCTCGGTGAGTTTTGCTTTTACCGTAAATTCCGGCCAGGGCTTTACCGAGGGAGGCGCTTTGACAATACCCCGCAGAACCGCCATTTCAATAAGCCCGTAGGCGTCGTGATTCAAAGGAACCGAATTAAACTGCTGGGCTCCCAGGGTGGAACACAAAAACAGCAGGCAGAAAACAAAACCAAAGGAAAATTTCTTCATATACAAAGCATATAATACTTGGCCCGGAAAAACAATCTTATCGCCGATATTCCGCTTTGTCAGGCGGGAACTTCGTAGCCCGCTTCCACAACCGCGGCCCTCATGGCCTCAACCGTTACGCTGTCGTCGTGTTTGACTTCGGCGTTTTTGTGCTTCAGGCTGACCTTTGCGGATGATACCCCCCGTATGCCCTTCAGCGCTTCGGTAACATGTTTAACGCAATGTTCGCAGGTCATTCCCTCAATTTTTAATAAAGTTTTCATTATTGCTCCTTTTCAGCCTACTAGAGCCTTTTTCAAAATTCGGTTAATTTTGAAAAAGCCGCGCCGGCCATGTCCGCGGCCCGGTTAATTACTTTATGTTACACCAAATGAAGCGGAGGGTCTATGTTATACCGGCTTGACAAAAATTCGGGAAACCGGCTGTCGATTCTGGGTTTTGGCTGCATGCGTTTCCCCAAGGGGCTGGGGGGCATTGACGCCAGGAAGACCGAAGAGCTGATCATGAAGGCTGTCCGGGGAGGGATCAATTACTTTGATACCGCCTGGATCTATCCGGGGAGCGAAGAGGTTCTGGGCGCCATTCTGGAAAAGAACCGGGTCCGGGAAAAAGTGTTTATCGCCACCAAGCTCCCGGTGGTGTTTCTCAAGGGCCCCGGGGATTTTGACAAATATTTCAACCAGACGCTGGAGCGGCTGCGGACCTCGTACATTGATTATTACCTTATGCACATGCTTACCGGTATAGAACTCTGGGAAAAACTCAAGTCCTGGGGTATTGAGCGGTGGATTGCCGAAAAAAAACAGGCCGGCCATATCCGGCAGATTGGGTTTTCCTACCACGGCAGCCTGGACGGGTTTCTCAAAATAAGCGGCAGCTACCCCTGGGAGTTTTGCCAAATCCAGTACAACTATTCGGATGAAAATTTCCAGGCCGGGGTAAAGGGCCTGCGGAAAGCGGCGGAGACCATGCCCGTGGTTATTATGGAACCCCTGCTGGGCGGGAAACTCGCCGGGGGGCTCCCCCGGAAGGCGGTGGAAATTTTCCGCCAGGCCCGGCCCGAATGGTCCCCCGCCGCCTGGGCCCTGAACTGGCTGTGGAACCAAGAGGAGGTGGGCCTCCTCCTTTCGGGAATGAACAGCGACGCGCAGCTTGAGGAAAACCTGGCCCTGGCGGACAAGGCCCGGCCGGGGATGCTTGGCCCCGAAGACCTGGGCGTCTACCGCCGGGTTCTTGAGTCCCTGAACCAGGGCCGCCAGATTCGCTGTACCGGCTGTAACTACTGTATGCCCTGCCCCAAAGGGGTCAATATCCCCGGCTGTTTTGCCGCGTATAACGTTTCGTATTCCATCGGCTTTGTGGAAGGGATGAAGCAGTTTGTTACCAGCATTGCCCTTACCTCCGAGCATTCAAACAGTCCCGGCCACTGCGTCAAGTGCGGGGCCTGCGAAAAACACTGCCCCCAGCATCTGCCCATCATCAAAAACCTGGGGCAGGTACGGAAGCGGATGGAGCCGCTCTGGTTCCGGATCCTGGGCCGTATCGTCCGGGCCTTTTTGGGGAAAAACCGGAAGCCGGAAGCCGCGAAGGCCTCCTGACGGGTTTTGGGCTTTTGAACAGGCCCGGCGCCCTTCACTAAATCTTGAACCGTTCTACGATACTCTGTACATCCTGGGCATTTACCCCGTTGCGGCCCGCGACCTCCAGCATCTGTTCGGATGTTTTTTTCATTCCGCCGGTCTGCTCTATGGAAAGTTCCGTCCGTTCCAGAATAAGCCCGGTGTTTTTTACCAGATCGTTGATCCCCTCAAAAACCGGGACACTGTCGTTTTTCATCTCCCCCGCCGCGGCGGTGATCGACTGGGCGCTTTCGTTAATGTCCTTTACCGCGTCCAGAATTTCCCGGATACCGGCGTTTTGTTCCTGCATGGCGGACTGTACCTGGCTGATCATATTGTTGAGCTCGCCAATGTCCGTATCAATACGGTCAAAAGATCCCGATGATTTTTCCGCCGCGAAGACAATTTGCTTAATGGTTTCCTGAATCTCCGTAATATGCTGTTTAATGGTTTTTGACTGCCCCCCGGCGGTTTCCGAAAGGTTCCTGATTTCCTCGGCCACCACCGCGAAACCCTTGCCGGCAATCCCCGCGTGGGCGGCTTCAATGGCGGCGTTCATAGACAGCAGATTCGTCCGGGCGGCGATTCTGGTAATAGCGCTGTTGGCCTCTATCAGGTTTTCGGTCTGTTTTACAATCCGGCCGATACATTCCGAAGTCTCCCGCTGGTTGTCTTTTCCCGATTTGGCGTTTTTTACCAACTGTTCATACCGGAGGCTAACCCGGTTGATATTATCCGTTACCGACTGGATACTGGCGGTTAGCTGGTTTATTGACGCGGAGGACTGTTCTACCGCGTGAAGCTGGACAGAAAGTTTTTCCTCCAGCCCGTCGATCCGTTCTTCAATGTGTTTTACCCCGTCGTAGCTTGTTTTTGCCTTGATGCTTTGCCCCTGGGCCTGCTCCCGGATTTCCTCCACGCCGGAGAAAATAGCCCCCAGGGCGTCCATCATGGCCGAAGCCTGGCCGTTCAGGTTCCGGGCGTTGCCGGTAAGTTCCCTGACCGAGGCGTCGATGGTGGACATGATTTCCCGCAGCTTTCCCACAAACTGGTTAAAACTAAAAGCCAGGCTTCCTACCTCATCATGTTTCATCGCCGGAATAAGCGCCGTTAAATCCCCTTCCCCCGCGGCAATTTCTTCCATGGAAAGACTTACCCGTTTCAGGGGCACAAAGATCATCCGCAGAAATATCAGCATCAGGATCAGGCCGGCGGCGATAAAGAACAGGGAAAACAGGCTGCCCCGGAGAACCTGGGCCACGATGATCCGGTACAGTTCCTCGGCGTCAAAATCGCAGCCCACGATCCCGGCGATCTCTCCCCCGGAATTGAGAATGGGGGTGTATATTGAGATCATCCAGCCCCAGCCATCCTGAAAAACCAGGCCGCTGACTTCGGTTTTTCCGGTCCGGAGGGTTCTGAAAAAAGCGGCGTCATAATCTTCGACATTTTCCTCCAGGCCCAGGGGGGAAAAGTTTTCTTCGTCATCCGGGGGGGCGCTGCCGTCTATGATAAAGCGGTACTCATATTCAGAGTCCTGAATGGCCGCCATGGTGTATAAATACTCACACCGGGAACCGAGTTTTAGCTCGTACATCGCCTTTCGGATTTCCTCATACCAGGGATC
>JAISAN010000215.1 GCA_031266635.1 Treponema sp.
ATGGCGTCTTCCTTGTAGTTCATCAGGATGTAGGGGTCGCCGGTGTAGCTCCCCGCGGAAAAAGCGCCGGAACGTTTCCCCTTGTTTTCATACCGGTCGGCCCAGCGGCCCAGGAGCCCGGAACGGAGGGTCTCCACATATTCGTCCCCCAGGGGGGCCAGGGCCGCGGCAACCATATCTACCGCCCCGTTCCAGCCGGTCTGTTTTGCCGCTTTGGGAACCAGCGGGGCGTAGACATCGTAGTGCCGGAGTTCCGGGAGTTTCAGTACCCGCTTCCGCAGTTCATAGTAGCGGTGGAGGGGGCCCAGGTTATTGCTTACCGCGTTGATGAGATTGTCGTACACCGCTTCGGGTACATTGTCGGGGAAAAGGGCGGCGGCCCTGGCGGACGGGAAATTCCGTATCCGGGCGTGGATCACATCCTGTTTCACCGAGCCCGAATAGAGGCTCGCCAGGGTGGTTTTGTGGGAATCGAAACAGCCGTAAAAAGCGGCATAGGCCCGGCGGCGGAGGTCCCGGTCAGGGTTCTCCATAAAAACCGTCCAGGTGGACTGGGTGAGGGGCCGTTTCCCCTCGGGGGTATCAACCAGGCCGAAATCCATATCCACGTTGGTCAACACCGAAAACGTTTCCGCTGCGGTTCCTTCCCCTTCGGCGTGGAGGGCGATGAGCCGTTCCTCCCGGTCGCTTAAAATGTGGGGCTTGTGGCGGAGGATCTTTTTCAGGTAGACCCGGTAGTCCGCCATCCGGGGATGGGCGAGAAAGGTTTCCATATCCCTGCCGGGAATGGCCTGAATTTCCGGAGCCTCCCAGGAGCCTTCGGCGTGGGCTTTGGCGGCGGCCATCATCAGTCTGCCGGTCATGGTCCGGGCCGCGCCGGAACCTTCGTCTTCGGTCTGCCGGAGATCGCTGTAGTAGTTGAGCCGTTCCTCCAGGATGCCGAAGTCCCGGGAAAAATCCAGATAATCCGCCAGGGCTTCCGCGGATTTTCCCAGGGTGCCCCGGAAGCCGGGAATCTTCTCCGCCATTTTTTCGTAGTCCGCAAGCCCGGCGTTCCATTCATCATCACTTTTAAAAAGTTTTGAAAGGTCCCAGGTGTCCTCCGGTTTTACTTCGGACCGGAGGGGGATGGAAAGGGGGGTATTTTCAGCAGTGTTACCGGTGATCATAATGATTAAAGGGTAACAGTTTTTGTACATTCCGTAAAGCCGGCGCATTAGAGCAGCCCCGGCAGGGACTGTCAACTAAAAATGTAACACACGCCCGGCGCTCAGTAAATGCCACAGTACCCAGAAAAGGCGCGAAGGCTTTAGCCTGAGCAGCGCGCCGCGGGGCGCGGTAGAGCAGCCTGTCAGGGAATCCGGTAGAGCTCCAGGTTGTCATCCAGAAAATCGGTAAACACCAGGCGCTTTCCATCGGGGGAAACGGCAAGTCCCGTGGGTTGATTTTTTCCCCAGATTTTTTCTTCCAGGGAAAGGTCTTCTGCCCGCAGAACATAAACGGCGCCGAATTCCGGGCCCGGCCTGGTGTAATCATCGGGATTGTTCCGCCCCCGGGAAGAGGCGTAGACGCGTTTCCCATCGGGAGAGAGGACAATGGTGTTGATGTTTGAACCTGCCCGGACTGCCTTGATGAGCTTCCCCGTCGCCGCGTCCAGAACGCAGACGTTCCCCCGGTACATGTCGGAGACAAAAAGTTTTCCCTCCGCGTAAAGGACGTGCCGGGCGGCCCCGGTTCCTTCGTAAAGCCGGTATTTGTCCACTGATTTTTTTTCATCCATGTTGATGAGTTCAACAAGGGGCGCGTCAAAAATGGCGGTGTAGAGAATTTTGCTGTCCGGGGAAAAGGCCATACCCCGGGGAGTACCGCTTACGGGGATAAGGGCCAGCCGTTTTTTTGTCTGCGAATCAAAGACGCTGATGTTCCGGGAAAGCCAGTTGGACACGGCGGTAATATCTCCCGAGGGGCTCTGGACGATGACTTTGGGCATAAGGCCGCCGGTATCCGCAAAGCCTTTGTATGCCAGGGTGTCCAGATCGAATATATGAACCCGGTTTTCTTCCATGTTGGAGACCCAGAGTTCCCGGCGTTTCCGGTCGCAGAGGGCTTCCACAAAACCGCTGGCGCCGCTGCCGGGAACGGTCAGACGTTTTTCAAACGTTAGTTTTTCAAACGTCAGCTCCGGCGCGGCGGGCGCGGCAGGGGTATTCCCGGCAAGGCGGAACACGTCAACGCCGCTCTGGCCCAGGAGCGGCACAAAAAGCCTGTCCCCTTCGGGAGAAAAGTACGCGCTCTTGGGCTGCCGCCCTGTGGAGACTTCACCGAGGTATTCCAGCGCGCCGTTTTCGTTTTCAAGTTTAAGCAACAACCGGCCGTCCCGCAGCAGGCCGGGAATATCGCGGGTATGGAATATTCTGCCCTTGTATCCGGCGGCCTCCAGCCTGATAATTCCCGGCCCCTCCAGAACAAACTGCCGGATCCCCGCTTCCTCCCCAGAGGCTTTCAGTTCTCTTCCGTTATGAAAAAGCTTCGCGTCCGGGGGGCCTGATTTGAGCAAAAGGGGGCCGGGAAGATCTGTCCCCAACGCGGATGAGGCCGGGAGAAGCGCCCCTCCCTGGGTTTCCACGTTCAGGCGGAGCCCCGCGGAACGGCCCCTGCTGTCCACCACCGCCAAATCCCAGACGCCGGGATCGGGGGCCCAGGTAAAACGTTCATTGGGCCGGGCCTTTCCCAGAAACATGGCGTTGGCAAACCAAAAGAGGTCTCCGCCATCCTGATCCGCCCCGGCCAAAAGTACCAGTTGATTAAAGCGGCTGTTCTGGTTCTGCAAAACATAGGTGGTATTGGCCAGGGGGGAAATGATGAAGGGGGGGAAGCC
>JAISAN010000181.1 GCA_031266635.1 Treponema sp.
GAGCATAAGCGGCTTTCCCAAATCATCGAAGAAATAAACGCCAAGTACAATAGAAACCTTATGACCGATGTTGCGATAAAGACCGCCTTGCAGGTAAAGGATATATTATTGAAAGATGAACGGCTCAAGGCAAGTGCCAGAACAAATACGCTCAAAGACTTTCATTTTACCTATGACGATAGCGTTAATGCCGCTCTGGTAGACGGATATGATCAGAACGAAGATTTTTATTCGCTGCTCCTGAATAATGACGAACTCAAGAAGACGGTGATGCACGTTTTTATTGAAGATGTATATAATTCACTTAAAGTGAAGGAAAATCTATACACTTAAAGCACATCACAGAAACCGGTATATGACTGACTCCTGAACCGTATGTCGAAACATCATACTGATATTGCCGCGTAAGCCCCATCCATACTTCCACCACATTTTGCCGGCCCTGGTCTTTGCTGTGTAAAGCCCTTATCCGGGCCGCCAAAACGTTGTAAGCTTCCGGTTCACACTCTGCTCCGGGAGGCTCACCGGTGCCTCCTGTTTAACCGGCCCCGGTCTTCCGGTCCAGACCTGTGGTCAGATTTCGCACCCACCGTTCCTTGTTGAGAAAGTGCCGGGCGATAAAAAGTTTCACGATGTCCGTGAGCTTTAAAATGCCGAACATGGCAACCGGGTGGAGGGAAGTGCCCAGGGCAAGGATAAAAGCGCCGGGGACAAACAAAAGGGTGTTTACCGAAAGGTCCGTATACATGCCCATAGCGGCATCCCCGCCGGACCGGGAAATGGCGAATTGGGCGTTCAGCAGGGACCAGAGGGGCAGGTAGGCCAGAATCACAAATACCAGCCCCAGACTTATCTGCCGGGCCTCGGCGGTGAGGTTGCTGAACACCAGGGGGATAAGCAGGGCCGCCGCCGCGGCCCCCAGGATGGCGATGATGATCCCTGCCGCCACGGAGCCGGATTTGATCCACCGGGCCCGGAGCCGGGCCTCATCGAGTTTTCCCGCCCCCAGACTCCCCCCAACGATCACCGCCGTGGTGGTCCAGATTCCCCCGAAGAGCAGGAAGAAAATGTTCGCGATGGTCCAACCCGCGGCCATGCCCGCCACCCCTTCCGCGCCGCCCCGGCCATTGTACAGGGCGGTCATAATGGTTTCCGAGCTGATCCATGAAGCTTCCGAAAGGAAGATCATCCCTGACCGGGAGAGGATCTCCCGGATGAGCCGTTTGTTAATCCTGAAGATCCTGCGGAACTCCACAAAGAAGGGGGCCTTTGCCTTCCGCAGGTACACAAGAAACACCGCCAGTTCAAAGGCCCGGGCGATGATAGTGGCAATGGCCGCGCCGGAAACTTCCAGCCGGGGGGCCCCCATGTTGCCGTAGATTAGGAACCAGTTTCCCACGGTGTTTACCAGGGTCGCGGCGGCGGAAATAAGCAGGGGAATCTTGGGCCGGGCTATTTCCCGGAAACTGGTTCCAATGGCCGCCGAAACCGCCATAGGGACCAGGGTAAAAGAGATGAGTTTAAGGTACTCCGTCCCGATACTGATAATTTCTTCCCTGGCGGCGTTCCCTATGGTCATCATGGCGAGCATCCGGCCGGGAATGAGCCAGCAAAGGGCAAAATACAGGGCCGCGAAGATCAAGGCAAAAATCACCTTGAACCGGTAGGCGTGGCGCATCCCCGCTTCATCCCCCGCGCCCCTGAACTGGGCCATGTAAATTCCCCCGGCCTGGCAGATCACGTTGATAATCACAATAAAGATGAAGTTGAGCTGGTTGGCCACGTTTACCGCGGCCATGCTGATGTCCCCAAGGCCCGCAACCATAAAGTTGTCGATGAGGGATACCATGCTCATAATGAGCTGCTGGAGCATCACTGGAAGCGCTATGGCGAGGGCTTCCCGGTAAAAACCGGAGGGCCCCAGAATATTTGATCGCATACTGTTTCCTATAATAAGGGAATCTCTAAAAACTGAAGTTTTTAAAGGTTCCCATAAGTATCATGGGGCCGGGCCGCCCCTTTCTCAAAAAAAACCCGCAGCCCCTGCCCGGTGCTCCGGTCCCTTTGATCCCGGATGTCCACCGGAAGGGATACAATTTCATTGCCCGAATAATCACAGCGGCCTTCGGGGATCCGCAGGCCGGCGATATTTTTTTCCGTAATGGCCCGTACATAATCGGCCGTGGTTTCCATCTTTTTGTCCAGATACACGCCGAAAATATCCCCCCAGTCAAACTGTTCCACATCATGGATATCCGATCCCGCGGTAACCGGGAGATTCAACTGGTCCGCGTACCGTTTGGCAAGGCCGTCATAGGACTGGTTATCATTGCCCGCGTTGGCCGCCTCCACTGCGTCCACACAGCCTGTGGATAAATGGATACAGGAAATGTAGTAACGCTGCCTGAAAGGATGGGCCTGAACCACGCAGCCGCCGTATTGTTTTACGTTCCGGTACTGTTCCCCCCGGCTCCAGCCGCGGGATTCCGGGTGTTCCATAAGCCATGCCTTGTCAAGACCGTAGACGAGGTAATCGTCGCAGCCGTCAAAAGTTTCTTCCCAGCCGAAAAACACATCCAGCCCCAGCCGTTCCCCGGCCTCCCTGGTTTCCTCATAAGCCCGGCAGAACTGGTTGACCCATTCCCGCCAGGGCAGGCGGCGGTTTATGGCGGTGTTGCCCCGGAAAAAATGATCCGTCACAATGATCCCCGAAAAGCCGGCGTCGATATAACGGCGAATATAATCCCGGCCCCGGGATACCCCGCAGGCGCTGGAATGAACGGTGTGGAGGTGGGTTTCGTATAAGTATGCCACAATAAATTATTCCTGAGAGATGAAGCTGTTCCAAAACCAGCCAGGTTGCCGGATAAGTCTAATTAGAGCCTGTCCATAATGCAGGCTCATTAGGTTGTGTATTTTCAGAGCCGCTCCTTTTTCCCGGCAGCCAGGCGCCACAGTTTTTTTATCAATCCAATTCTGCCGAAGAGGACCCAGAACAACAGGGTAAGTATGAGGATTACGGGAATGCCATAAACGGCTATTCCCAGCAGAATAACCAAAACCCTGGAAGCAAATTCCCCAAAAGAACTCAAAAGACTGCTGATTCTCTCTCCCATGCCGGGGGATGAATAGGGGGACTCGGAATCGGGAACCTGGAATTCCAGAGTTATCGTGGCATAATCCACCTGATTGGCGAGGCCGCGGAGTTCTTTTCCTGTTCCGTCTATGTCATCCTCAAGAACCGCGATCCGTTCTTCCACCGACAATATCTCGCTAATATCTTTAGCTTTTCCCAGGTAAGACTGGAAAGTTTTCAGCAGTTCCCGTTTGGTCGCAAGCCGCCCCTCAAGCTCGTAGTACCGGAGGCTTATATCTTCGGCGCTTTCCGAGCGGTGGATAAGGCGGCCCATGCCGGTCAGGGAAGAGAGGAAAACAGTATAGGCGGCCGCGGGAACCCGGATGGTATAGGCCCGTGAATTTCCCCAGATATTGGTGAAGGATGCGTACGCGCCGTGTTGTTCCATCAGGGTAATAATTGCCGCGTCGGCTTTTTCCAGGTTCTGAACCTGGATACGGATAGTGGCCCGTCTTACCAGTTTCCGCAGGGTTTCCGCCCCGGCGCCCATCTCCGCGCCGCCCGCGGACAAATCGGAGCCGCCGGTATCCCCCGCCGCTTCTCCC
>JAISAN010000244.1 GCA_031266635.1 Treponema sp.
AATGCTGCGTTACGGGCCTATGACGGCCAGTCCAATACCAACCTGTCTACCGCGGGGCTTTTTTTTGAAGACCGGGATCTGTTCCTCAGTACCGTTGATATTGGCAGCCTGGACAAGAATCTTCTGTTCCTGAATTTTGTCAGCCCCAGTTATCTCGGCGGCCCAAACAACGTATTTGATGATAATAATTACTACGATTATTATTTTGACGCGGGCGCGGGGCATTTCTTTGGCCCCTTCTGGGCCGGGACGGCCTTCCGTTTTGGTTCCGCCACTCTAAAGAGTAAAACCAACACGGAAACCGAAACCGCGCAGATGGATACCAACGGAACCCAGGTTGGCAAGGATTCAACAACGCTCAACGGCGGCGCCAACAGGTATGATTCCATTGATGAACTCCTGGGGGCCAGCATCATTTTTGGTAACAAAAACTGGGGGATAAAAGACACCCTGGAGATTAAGCAGTACCGTTACGAGGGGTACGGGAATATTGTTCCCGGTACTTATAATACCTTGTATCTTGACAATACCTTCAGCCCTGGTATTACTATAGCCCCTGTAGCGGCTGGAGCCAATAATGTTATTACCGATACCGACGCAAACGGCAGGGTTATCACCACTTCCAATACCTATTCCGAAGGGGTCGTTTACCGGCCTGGGAATAACGGTAAAGACAATACCTGGTTCAATGCTCTTGAAGCGGGCTTTGTCCTGGGGGAGATGGTTTCCAGCATGGCCGCCCTTTCGCCCTGGGCGGTCGTGACCGTCGGATTCGGCGTGGATCAGAACCAAAGCGTAAAAGACCTGCGCCACGATTATTCCGTGTCCGACAGTTGGGGGGGGGGGGTATCCGACAAGCGGTCCATTACCTATGACGCGGCCAGAGCCCACTTTGACATTATCCCTGCCCTGGCCTTCGGTATTACCGTGCCCCTGGACGATATTTTTTCCTTCTCCCCGGAACTGGCTTATACGCCCCGGTTGAATATTTACGCCAATAAATATACAGGCATAGGCGGCGGGGAAGAGACCGCCAAAGGTACGGTGGTATCCCGGACCGGGTCCCAATGGACCTATGCCGGTCTGGCCGCGGACGGCCGGCAGCTCACCACCACCACCACCTACAACAGCGCGGCGGTGTCGGAGATTTCCTACTTTGGGCAGACTATCGGGGCGGGCCTTAAACTTGCCGCGGATTTTGACCGCTTCGCCCTGGCCCTGAAATGGTCGCCCGTGCTGGATACGGATTCCACTAAAACTACGACAAAAGAATCGTCCCGGGGAGTCGTAAAAAACTTTAGCGATCCTAATCCCTACAACAACAGCACCGTTATTACCGAAACCACCCAGGAAGATGATCTAACTGAAAACAGTACGGTGATTTTTCAAAACCGCTTTGCGGTGGGCGCCCAGTTGTGGCTGGTTCCCGAAAAGTTCCGCCTGAACGCCGGCGGCATAGTAACGAGCACTATCACCTCTACCACCGTAAAGACCACGAATGAAACAGGTTCCACGACAAAAACGACCACTTCCTATGAGGACGGGCATATAGACGCCGCTTCCCAGGCGCCGGTGGTTGCCACTACCATTGGTACGGCAACTTACACCCAAACCTATGACAGCGATACGGATTTTAACGGGGCGTATTATATGGGCTGCACCTGGTTTTTTACCGACAACGTGAACCTGGATTTTTATCTTTCCAACAGCGCGGGCGGTACAGCAGAAACCAACTGGGCCCAGCTTTTGATGCCTTCTACCTGGGCATTGCAGATCAATATCCGCTACTGAGAAGCGGAAAGGAGATACAAAAATGAAAAAAATTATTCAGGTACTGACCGCGGGGCTGCTTGCGGCGGGCCTTTTGGCGGCCTGCGCCCCCGCGTTTGAGCCGGATATAGACGAACGCTATAACCTCCAGGGGGAAAGAAGTTCCACCGATTATGGTATACGCGTTAGTCAGGTTACCGCAGAGACTGATACCTTGCAGGTTCAGCCCGCTTCGAACGGTTATCCCCAGCGGATAATTTTGCAGGTTGCCGATACCAATCCGTTAACAAACAATTCCATCAACTTTGATATTGGCGCGGGAAACCAGATCCCCGGGCTTTCCATACACCTCTTAACAGCGGCGACCCAGTATACCCTTTACAACGAAGTTGACCCGGCTCTGAACTACAGCGCCTACTCCATCGCCAAAAACCAGGTAGAGCTGGTTATGCCATTTAACGACTCGATTTTGACCAGCACCGCCACCAAACACCTTATCGTGAAGCTTGACCCCACAAAGGTTACTTTTAACGGCGGTAAAGGCCGGTTGAACCGGGACAACGATTCCCGGCCCGGAGAGGCGGAGGAGGATGCCCAGTATTTCTATTATACAAATGTAACGCCGCCGGTGGGTTATGGCGGCCAGCCGTATACCACATTTGGTCCCAATGATGGGCTACGGTATTATACCGGTACGATTGCCAATCCTGCTTTTAGCGGGGATTTTCCATCCCAGGGCGGCCCCAGTCTGGCGGTGTCAAGTTTTACGATCGACAGCAGTTTGAGCGGTACGCCGAATACCGAATTCAGGGCCGATGATCTGGTTAAAGCCTTTCGGTTTGAAAAGTTCTACCCGGCAGAGGGGGTCTGGCGGCCCCTGAAACCAACCAGTCAGACTTTCAATACCGGTACCTTGACCATTTCTTTCGGCGCCGATAACCCAACGAGCCGCGATATTGCCCGCTATATGATTGACCCCTACCTGATTGTTTCCTCCAAAAAAGCGGGCGGCGACAACCGGGGTACCACCATCCGGGGAAGCTACAATCAATCAATATATACCGGTGCAAACGGGAGTATTTCCAAAGACGACTGGACATATTTAGGCCCCTTTGATAGTCCCAGTACCCCGTCTCGCTCGCTGTCCATAGCCAGCGCCGCATTGCTTACAGCGCCCCCCTCAATAACTGTTTCCGGGTTCCGGGGCAATTATTTTATTGACCTGACGGTAAACACTTCCGGAACCGGCGTATTTGACCCGGTGCTGGATATTGTTACCCTGCGGAACAAGGGAAATATCCGGATTTTTCAGAAAAAAGCCGCCGCTTATAACGGTGATGTAGTGGCGGAGCTTACCATAGATCCTCAAAAAATTACTCTGCTTTCGGGGAACCAGTTCCGAATCTATCTCCCCGCGGATTATGCACCGCTTTCCGGCACTCCTGCCGGTAATCTGGAGGTCCGTATTGCCAATGTGATCCTGAATTTTAAACAAGGCTCAAGCAGCGGGACGCCCACAACAGCGTATTTCTTCCAGCCCAACGGTTCTGTTGATGAAACCGGCGCGTACCGGTTCGAGGTAAAATTCCCCTAAGTGTGCTGCGGAGACCCCTGCGGGGGTTTCCCGCCCAGTATCGCCGCTTCCACGACGCGGCGATACTGGGCTTTTTTTTCGGGGGTTCCATTTTCTCCGGGCAAAAAAAACCGGTATGCAGCGCATACCGGGAGACCTGCGGGCTGTTAGGGAACAGCGCCGGTGGAGTAGGCGGGAAACATAGGAAACCCCGCCGTATGATTAAAGTTTGATGAACTTCTTCAACGGGTTTCCTATGTTTCGCTTATTCGATTACCGCGATAATATCGGACATTTTGAGGATCAGGTGTTCTACCCCGTCAATCTTAATCTGGGTTCCGGCGTACTTGTCGTACATCACTTTCTGGCCGTTTTTTACCTTGATCACGTCCTTGTCGTCTCCCACCTCTACTACCGTACCGGTCTGGGTTTTTTCCTGGGCGGTATCGGGAATATAAATTCCCGCCGCGGTTTTTGCCTCATTTTTCTCCAGCTTAACCATGACCCGATCGGCCAAGGGTTTTACCTTCATATCTTCCTCCATTTGTTGAAAATTGAATATTTGGATGTATACAATATACAAAAATCATCATTTTTGGTCAAGAAGTTAATGAAATAAAAAGTAAGAGGTAAGAAATAAGAAAGACAAAATGGTGTGTCCTGCCAAAATACGGCAATTTGACCCACCGCTTTTACGGAGCATAGTTAAAATTGACAACTAATACGCCGTGTTGTCCAGGCGGTCAAGTTCCAGCCGGACGGTCAAATTGCCGGGATCAATATCTTCCGCGTATTCAAGGACCCGGCGGCTTTCCCGGACACGGCCAAGGGCATGGAGGCAGCGGGCAATACGAATTTGTATCCGGGCCGCTTGCTCCGGATTTTGCGCCCCCACGGCGGCGGCTTCATAATATTCCAGCGCGGCGGCAGGGGAACGGCGGCTTTCAAAGATGCGGCCAAGATCGGCAAAAACTTCCCAGCCCGTGGTTTCCGGGGGGATGGCCCGGAGTGTCTCTACGGCCTGGTCAAGATTGCCGGTTTCCATAAAGCCCAGGGCTTCATGGAAACGAAGCCAGGGGGCGTCAAAGCCCCGGCGGGCCGCGATTTTCAGGAGCGCGGCGCTTTCGGCGGGCTGCCGCTGGCGCTCAAAATACCAGGCCGCCCAGCGGTACAGTTCCTCCGCCTGGGGGCGGCGGCCCAGAAGCAGCCATGTTTCGCCGATCATCCGGCCGGGTTCCCATATTTCTCCCCGGCGGCGCAGAAGTTCCAAATCCAGCAGGGGGCTTTGGGGGAATTGCTTGCCGCCCTCTTCCAGAAGCGCCAGTGCCGGGGCGGTGTTCATCAGGCGGCTGTAACGAATAATGCCGTATATGCGGCTTTGGGCCGCGGCGCCGGGGACAAGCTCTGAAGCGGCGGACGCCGGATCGGGGGGCGGCAGGGCGGCGAGCCGTGCGAGCAGACCGCCGGCTTCCCGGCTGTCTTCGGCGCTGAGGGCCAGGTTGTAGAGGCTGCGGGCGGCGATGGAGGGAGAAGGAGGGGTTCCGGCGGGGGCGGCCAGGATGGTCCAGATGTTCCGGGCCCCGCCGGGCTGGCCGGCCAGCCAGAGGGCGTCCGCCTGCCGGATAAGGTCTTCTTCGGTCTCAAGCCGGGAGAAAAGTTCCGCTGCCCGCAGGGGGTCCCGGAAATCGTAAAAAAATTCCGCCGCGAAACGGAGGAAGTCCGGGGAAGCGGGGTTTTGGTACAGAGCGCCCTGAATCTCGGCGGCGGCCCCTGCGGTATCACCCGCCAGGACTTTGAGGATCGCCAGATCGGCGCTCAGGGCTTCAGCGGCCGGGGAGGGGATTTGCCCCCGGAACAGGGGCAGGGCCGCGCCAAGGGCCGTGTCCAGACCGGGCAGGGCCGCGGCGGTTTGGGGATTTTTAAAATCCCCTAGCAGGACATGGAGGCTGACCCGGAGGGTGCCGGCGGTGTTCAGAAGGGAGGCGTAGCCGCGCAGTTCCCCCGCCGCATTCGCGTTGAGGGCGCCCCTCTCCAGAAGGGCCGCGGCGGCCAGCGCTGCCAGGGGTTCCGAGTAGGGGTAGGCCGCGGCGGCTCTCCGGGCGGCGTCCCGGCAGGACGGGGCAAAACGGGGGTTTGTCCGGGCCAGGGCCCGGCGGCGTTTTAATACCGAAAGGCAGGATTCTACTCCCTGGGCGTCTTTTTCCAGTTTATCAAGCCGCCGGTTCAGGCGTTCCGGGCTTTCCCGGCCCTGGCGGACGGCGTTATCGTATTCCCGCAGGGAGTAGTAGAAAGAACCGCCGGGGGGGAGCGCCTCTTTAGGGCGGAGCCGGGAAACAAAAACCAGGGCGCCCCCGCTTAGCAGGGCCAGAATGATCCCCCCGAGGATGACTGTTCTCAGGAGCGCCGGGCGCTTGTTCCAGTGGAGGGCCTCCAAAAAACGGCGAAGGGGGTTTAGGCCCGGGGGCATAGGCTTTCGCCGGTCCCGGCAGCCTGTTTTTGGACGGTCCGGCGAATATTGTCCAGTACGCCGTTGATAAACCGGTAAGACTCATCGGCGCCAAATTCTTTTGAGATACCGATGGCCTCGTCAATTACGATTGAGGGGGCCACATCACCCTGAAACATGAGGGTATAAACGCTCATCCGCAGGATTGCCAGGTCTACCCGGTTGAGCCGGGAAAAGTCCCAATTTTGAAGATGGGAACGGATCATGGCGTCTATGGCGTCGATGTTTTCTATGGCCCCTACAATCAGAAGGCGGGAAAAATTCGAGATATTTTCGTCCAGATTTTTCTGTTTTTCCGGTTCCAGCCAGGAAAATTCCAGCAGGCCCTCGGGGATGGAGGTTTCCGCCGGGACGGCGGGAAATTTGCGGACCGCGTCCCAGGAGTAGAGGGCCTGGAAAGCCAGAATCCTGCCTTTTCTGCGGGATGCCACGGGCTACCAGCTAAGGTTTTTTTCAAAAACCTGAAACGTTTTTCCCGCCCGCAGTTCGGTAACCAGCTCCTGGGAAGCCTGGGCCAAAATTTCCTGCTGCCGCTGCTGGAGCAGGGTATTGCCGATATAATCCCGCACGGTTACCCGGGTTCCCAGCTGAAATATGTCGTCCAGATCCAGGTTTTTCATTTCGTAGGCTTCGGTTACCTTGATAATCTGATACGCCCGGCCGCCTTCCATTAGTTTTGACACCTCCCCCTGTTTCAGGTTAAAAGCGGTGTTGATAAATTCGGCCCCCACAATCTGCTGGGCTTCGGGGTTGCGGGGCAGATACCCCCCGTCTCCGGCCTGGTAGCCCGAATTGGGCGCCTGACCCCGGAGGGCTACTTCGTCAAATTTGGAGGGACTGGCGCCGATTTCCCGGGAAAGCTTATCCGCCAGCTCTTTTGCCTTGGTTTTTGCCGCGGCATCGGCGCCGTAGTTTATCTGAATCATGGAAAAACGGACCGTATCGGGGCGGACAAACTGGGACCGGGCCAAATTGTAGGCGCTTCGTATGTCTTCTTCCGAGGGAACCTCCACGGATTCAAGGACATTCTGCTTTTTGGACAGCAGATATTTCTGGATGATAAGCTGCCGGCGGAGCTGTTCCCGGAAGGCGGGGACCTCCAGGCCCGTTTGGTTCCGCACGGCGGTGGCAAATTCTGCGTCGCTGGGCTGGCGGCCGATGGCCTGAACCATACCGGCCCGGAGCTGCTGGAACTGCTGGTTTATTTCATTTTCAGATATGGTGATCTTGTCCCGTTCCGCCGCCTGAAGGGCGAGTTTTTCATTAATCATCACATCCAGAACCTGCCGCCGTTCTTCGGCGTTCAGGGGCCGTCCGCTGCCTTTTTCCATCCGCTCAACCTCGGTTCGCAACTGCTTAACCGTGATGGGCTCGCTTTTGGTGAGATTAACAATGGCCGCAGGCTGCAGCTCGGACTGGGCAAAGGCCGCCAATCCCCCCAGGACGCATAACGTAATCGTTAAAAATAGCCGTTTCATATTCATCCTTATATCCGTAATATACCGGGCCTTTTAACCCCGGTTACCGTGAAGCTCCGGTTCGATAAAGAGCCGGTTTCAAAATCCGGCATTTTGGAACCGTCTCTAAAAACTACACCTATAACTCTACTATATAAAACCATAGTATACATCAAAAAGACACATTATTCGAGAACCGCCCGGATGCGGCGGACCCCGGCGGAAGAGGACTGCTCTTTCTGGATTTTGAAGCGCCCCATGGTGCCGGTCCGTTCCACATGGGGGCCCCCACAGACTTCTTTGGAAAAAATCCCCGCGGCGGCGTCCCCGATGGTGTAGACTTTGACCTGGGATTCGTACTTTTCCCCGAAAAGGGCGATGGCGCCGGAAGCTTTGGCCTCGTCCAGGCTCATGACCGCCATGCTCACCGGCAGATCCCGGCGGATCTGTTCGTTGACCATATCCTCAACCCGTTTGATTTCTTCCGCGCTCATGGGGGCGTTGTGGGAAAAGTCGAACCGCATCCGCTCGGCGGTGATGTTGGAGCCCTTTTGGGCCACCTGATCCCCCAAAACGGTACGGAGGGCCTTGTGGAGGAGGTGGGTGGCGGTGTGGTATTTTACCGCCATTTCCCCCTGATCCCCCAGGCCGCCTTTGAAGGTCTGGCCGCTCTGGCTCCGGGACAGTTCCTGGTGTTTTTTGAAGGCGTCGTCAAATTCCTCCCGGTTCACCTTCATCCCCTGTTCCGCAGCCAGTTCTTCGGTGAGCTCGATGGGAAAGCCGTAGGTGTCGTAGAGTTTGAAGGCCAGCCGGCCGCTCATGATCTTCCGGGGATCTTTGAGGAGGTTGGGGAGGAGTTTTTCGAATTCATGTTCCCCCTTTTGCAGGGTTTCCATGAATTTAGCCTCTTCCTTGTCCAGTTCCCCGGTGATAAAGGCCCGGTTTTCCGCAAGTTCCGGGTAGGGGCCCCGGAACTGCTCCACGATAAGGGCCGCGACGGGGGAGAGCATGGGGCTTTCCATCCCCAGCTTCCGGCCGTGGCGGACCGCCCGGCGGATCAGGCGGCGGAGTACATAACCGGCCCCCACATTGGAGGGGCTTACCGCCCGGGGGTCTCCTAGGATAAAGGTTGAGGACCGGATGTGGTCGGCGATGATCCGCACCGATTTATCTTTTTCCCCATCGCCGCCGTAGGTATAGCCCGAGGCTTGCGCGATGCCCCCAATGGCGGGGGCGAAAATTTCCGTGTCGTAGACCGATGTTTTCCCGTTCAGGATGGTGACGGTCCGTTCAATGCCCATACCGGTGTCTACGCAGGTGCGGGCCAGGGGTTCGTAGGCCCCTGGGGAGCCATCGGCTCCCTGAGCATTCTTGTTGTACTGCATGAACACGTCGTTCCAGATTTCCAGCCATTTGCCGCAGGAACAGCCGGGGCCGCAGTCCGGGCCGCAGGGTTCTTTGCCAAAGTCGTAGAACATTTCCGAATCCGGGCCGCAGGGGCCGGCGCTGCCCGCGGGGCCCCACCAGTTGTCCGCCC
>JAISAN010000240.1 GCA_031266635.1 Treponema sp.
AGCAGGGGCGCCTTCTCCAGAGGATATATCCGCTTTGCCTTGCCGATAACTTTACAGTCAAGATCGCCGCCCAGGCTGACAATTTCCACCGCCTGAACCCCCCGGGCCCGCAGTTCCAGCAGTTTGTATTTTCTGGTAACCGCGAAAAAATTCATGTAATAGATCGCCGGAATGATATTGTGGGGGTCCCGCTGGGCCAGGCCCCTGGGGGTCATACATTCCACCATTTCCCGGGAAACCTTGTGTTCCGTATCAATATGGAGCTGCTCTTTTTCCTCAAACAAAAGGCAGTCCGCATAGGAAAAAGGATCGTTATTATATCCGCCTACCTTCCTGATGATAAGTTTCATGGCGGGCAGTTTTTCCGCCTTAAAAAAACCGCAGGATTCAATATCCCGCATCATCCGGTCCAGGGTTTCCAGCCGGATAATTTCATTTTTCTCCGGGGGTATCAGGGCAATATACGCCTCGGGGCTTAGCGCCGGCGGACTGTCGTCAACAGCGTTATGAGCCGGAGACCGGACGGATAAAATCTCCCGCAATTTTTGCGCTATTTCGGCAAAGGCATTGATCATGTCCTTTTATCCTCCAGTACCTGTTCAAAACCGGCGGCCCGTTTTTTCTTACGAATGAAACTTGATTGATTACAATTATAAAACATCAGACCGAACCTTGCAAGAGGGCGAAGAAAAAGCAGCCCGACAAGGGCTGTTTATCCAACGATGCAACGCACGCCCGGCGCTCAGTAAAAGCTACAGTACCAGGCAAATGGAGGCGGTCTTTAGGCCGCCGTACGCGCCGCGGGGCGCAGAACAAGCAGCCCCGTCAGAGGCTGTTATCCAACAATGCAGCGCACGCCCGGCGCTCAGTAAAAGCTACAGTACCAGGCAAATGGAGGCGGCCTTTAGGCCGCCGTACGCGCCGCGGGGCGCAGAACAAGCAGCCCCGTCAGAGGCTGTTTATCCAACGATGCAACGCACGCCCGGCGCTCAGTAAAAGCTACAGTACCAAGCAAATGGAGGCGGCCTTTAGGCCGCCGTACGCGCCGCAGGGCTGCGTATACATTCAGCCCTTGACTATCTTGCGCCCCACGTGTTTTACAGGGTACGTTGTTTGTACAGCATAGCAGGGCTTCCCGGGGATTTTGACTCGGCTGTAAGGAGGGCGTCTCAGATGCGGGCTCAAATATTTTTGTGTCTTACGGAGATGGTACGGGAAAAATTCGGCAAGGAAAAACTCGGCCTGATTTTGGACGCCTCCGGTCTATCGGACAGTAAGGTCTATATGCGGTATTTCAACGGCTTTGATTTTTCCGATGAAAAATTCTTTGACCTGGTGCGTAATCTTTGCCGGATCCTCAATATCACAAAGGAACAAGCCGCCGATACCTTTGGAGAATACTGGGTATGCGTGTATGCCTCCCGGGAGTATCCGCAGTATTACCAGAACCTCAAGAGCGCCGAGGATTTATTAATAAAGCTTGATTCAATTCACCAGGACGTTACGGCAAATTCCCCCAGCAATATTGAGGCGGCCCTTCCGCCGCGGTTTGACGTAAAATCCACCGGAAAAAACGCCTTCCGGGTTCATTATAAATCGAAGCGGGGCATGATCGACTTTTATATCGGCCTGGTTAAGGGGGTGGGGGTATATTTCAACACGCCGGTAGAAGTACGGAAACTTTCCGAGGAAGAGGTGGATATCCGCCTGGGAACACCGGACGCGGAGCAGGGCCGCCGTTAAACCGGGAATTACGAGAGGGTTGTACAATTTTTCTAAAATTTGTCCTTTACAAGTAAAAAAATATACATTATGCTTACTATTATGATAATCTATTAATAAAGTCTGTCTCATGTAGATATACCGTATCCTCGATACGGTAACAGCAGACATATTCGGAGGCAAGGGTGATAAAAACCGTTTTAGTGGTGGACGATTCCCGGATCATGCGGAATATTGTTAAGAACACCTTTTCTGAGCTGCGGATTCCCTGTGAATTTATCGAGGCCTGTAACGGGAAAGAAGCGCTGGTAATGCTTCAGAACCACAAAGTTCACCTGGTGCTGCTGGACTGGAATATGCCCCAGCTTTCGGGGCTTGATTTCCTTAAAAAAATACGGTCCCTGCCGGTATACAAAAATCTGCCCATCATCATGGTTACCAGCGAAGCGGCAAGATACAACGTCATAGAGGCTTTAAAAAACGGCGCCACTGATTATATAATAAAACCGGTAAATGACCGGATATTTACCGAAAAACTGTCTAAAATAACCTTGTAAAAAGGAATGGTTTTATGGAACAATACATTCAGCCTTTTATCGACGTATGCAAAAATGTTTTTGTGGATTTTTTGGGCTGCGAACTTATCGCGGAGCGGCCCTATCTTGCGGAGTCTGATACGGTTAATGAATGGGACGTATCCGCGGTTATCGGCTTTACCGGGGAAGCCCGGGGGGCGGTAGTCATTTCCATGAAGACAGACCTGGCCGTGCGGCTTACCGGCATACTTACCGGAGCCGCCCATTATACGCTGGATGAAGATGTGATAGACGCCATCGGGGAGATCATCAATATTATCGCGGGGAACGCGAAAAAAGGACTGGAAGAAGCGTTCCGTTTGGTTATATCCCTGCCGACAATTATTGAGGGCAACAAACATTCCGTAAAATGGCCCAATAACCAGGCGCGGATCATCCGTATTCCCTTTAATATTTTTGAGAAGGATTCGTTTTTTCTTTCCGTAGCCATTGAAGTAGTCAAAGATAAATAGTGGACTTGTTCAATAACCCGGTTGGTTATCGAACAAGTCTTGCAAAATGCGCAGACTAAAAGTCTGACGCATTTTGCTGTTTTTTAATGGTTGTTGTTCAGAAACTGAAGTTTCTGAACAACTCTAATAAGGAGAAATGGTATGAAAAGAATCTGGCACAAGCGGGAATATTTAGCCATGACAGCCATCGTGGCTCTTTTTATTTTCGGCAGTATTTTTTCCATGTTATCAATTTGGCTTCTCCGGGGAACCGCCAGGGTAGTGAACCATGTCGGCATCGTCCAGGGTTCGACGCAATTGCTTGTTACCAGGGAACTCATGGTCCGGGTCGCCATAACCAGCCTCCAGGAAAATCCTACCCAGATGGATATTACCCGGGAACTCGCGAGCGCCGCAAACAACCGGGAAATCATCCGCATTGAAGAGATTATCAACGAGCTTATAAGCGGCGAAGGCTCCAATAATCTCATTGTATTACATGATAAAAAATATTTACACGATATAACGCTGGTTAAAAATTATTGGGAACAGCTTAAAACCAATATTTTTCTGCTGAGGGATGAAGCCGCCCAGGAAAACAGCCAGTTGTCCCAGATGTTGTTTGCGTCCAGCCAGGTCTTTTATGATTTATTAAACAACGCGGCCTCTTCCGCGGAGGCGTTTTCCGGCCGGCAGATTAGTTATTCCCGGATAACTATAATCAGCGCGACCATTTTTTCCCTGCTGATTATCATATTCGGTCTTTTTTATCTGTACCGGCTCAAGAGAATTGCCGAAGCCGCCAGCAGCGAAATAACCGTGATGAAGGATAATCTGAATATCGGCGTTTTTCTTATGGACAAGGATCAGTTGATCCAGCCCCAATATTCAAAATCCCTGGAGACTATTCTGGAAACGGGGAATCTGTCCAACACAAGCTTTACGGATCTGTTAAGCGCCTCAATACCGGCAAAAGAAACGGAAACCCTCAAGGATTATTTTGCCATGATCATCAACCGTACCTTTGACAAAAAAATGCTGGAAGACATTAATCCCATCAATGAATTGCTGTATATAAACAACAATACGGGGGAAGAAAAAAATCTGCGCTGCGCTTTCGCGCTGGTAGACAGGGGGGACGGCGGGGTCTTTATTCTGGGAACCGTTGAAGACATTACCGGAGAGAAGCTGCTGAAAAAACAGCTTTCCGAAGAAGAAGACAAGCGGGAAGAGGACCTGCAGGTCCTTTTTGAGATCATTCAGGTAGAGCCCCGGGTATTTGACGAATTTCTCGAAGACACCGAATACGAATTTGACCGGATCAACGAGATGCTCAAAAACAAGGAACTGACTTCCCAATACGCGATGGTTGACATCTATCAGTCCGTACACGCCATAAAATCCGACGCGATTATTCTGGGGCTTGAAAATTTCAGTCAAAAAATACAGGCCCTTGAACTGGAGATAAAAAAAATCAGGGATCAGGAAAAAATCAGTTTTGAAGACACCCTGCATATCGCGGTGGAAATTGAAAAAACAATGCGGGAAAAAGATAAATTTCAGGATATTGTGAATAAACTGCGGTCCTTCAAAATCAGCGACGCCCGGACCCAGAACGAATATTTGCTGGTTCAATCCCTGAACAAAGCAAGCGACAAGGCCGCCCGGGATTTGGGGAAAAAAGTAGAGCTTGTGATTGATTCCATCGATTCCACGGTTCTGGAAAACAGTCCCCGCCGGATTATAAAAGAGGTGTTAATACAACTGGTGCGGAACGCGGTATATCATGGCATTGAAAGTCCCGCCGAGCGGACAGCCCGGCACAAAGACGAAACTGGGCACATCCACCTTTCGATTAAAACGGAAGACGGAAAAATCCATATTAAACTTGCCGATGACGGCCGGGGTATTGACTTTAACCGGATCCGTGAAAAAGTACAGCAATTAAATTGGTCAAAGGAAAGCGTGGATTTTAACGATAACAAAAAACTGGCCCGGATTATTTTTTCACCCGGATTCAGTACCGCGGAAGACGCGGGGCTTCACGCCGGCCGGGGCATTGGGTTAAGCCTGGTCCGGGACCGGCTGCACGGCATAAACGGTTCCATAAAATTACACACCGAGGAAGGCAAGGGTACGGCTTTCCATATATTTATCCCCCTGGAACAACAGGATACGGCCAGTTTGAGGAAATCCGGCTGATCCGGCCGGATTCCAAGGAGCATAATAACGTGTTGACTCCCCTTATCAAAGAGATCCTCGTTTCTCCCGCGGATTCCCGGGAACTGGCGGTCCGCGGCTGGGTAAAAACAAAACGGGAATTGAAGAACCTGGTGTTTATAGAAATAAACGACGGTTCCGTTTTCTCCGGCATTCAGTGTACCTTTGACCGGGGGGCCGCGGATGTGGAAACCCTGAACCGGGTCAGCACCGGAGCTTCGGTAGAAATCCGGGGCCGCCTCGTCCCCTCCCCCGCCTCCGGCCAGGCCGTCGAAGTGGCGGCGGAAAATTTGCGGATCATCGGGGAAGCTCCGGCGGAAAGCTACCCCCTGCAGAAAAAACGGCATTCCCTGGAATTCCTCCGGGAAATCGCCCATCTCCGGCCCCGGACCAATACGTTCAGCGCCGTTGCCCGGGTGCGGAATTGTCTGGCCTTTGCCATTCACCGGTATTTCCAGGAGCATGGTTTTGTGTATGTCCATACCCCGATTATCACCGCCAGCGACGCCGAAGGGGCGGGGGCCATGTTCCAGGTAACCACTTTGGATCTGGAAGCCCTGGCCAAAAACGGCGGCAACCGGGAAACGGCGTCCGGCGGCTCTAAAGCGCCTGGTCAAAACGCCGCGGGCCCCCTGATAGATTACGGGAAGGATTTTTTCGGGAAGCGGTGCTGCCTTACCGTATCGGGCCAGCTTGAGGCGGAAACCTACGCCACGGCCCTGTCCCGGGTCTATACCTTCGGCCCCACTTTCCGGGCGGAAAATTCAAACACCGCCCGGCACCTGGCGGAATTCTGGATGGTGGAACCGGAAATAGCTTTTGCGGAACTGGAAGACAATATGACCCTGGCGGAGGATTTTCTCAAATTTATCCTGAGGACGGTCCTTGAAAATAACCGGGCGGACCTCGATTTTTTTGAGGCCCATATTGAACGGGGGATCATTCAAACCCTGGAAAAGGTAGCCGGTTCCCGGTTTATCCGCATGAGCTATACCGAAGCGATGACGGAACTTGAAAGGGCCGTCACTTCGGGGGCCGTGGATTTTGAATTCAAACCCTACTGGGGCTGCGATCTCCAGAGTGAACATGAAAAATTCATCACCGAAAAAATCGCCGAAGGGCCGGTAATTGTTACCGATTACCCCAAAGAGATCAAAGCTTTTTATATGAAGATGAACGATGATGGGAAAACCGTGCGGGCTATGGACGTGCTGGTTCCCCGGCTGGGGGAGATCATCGGCGGTTCCCAGCGCGAAGAGCGGCTGGACAAACTTGAAAGCAGGATGCGGGAACTGGGGATGAAAACGGAAGATTATTCCTGGTACCTGGATCTCCGCCGCTACGGGTCCGTACCTCACACAGGTTTTGGCCTCGGTTTTGAGCGGCTTATTCAGTACATTACCGGCATGGCCAATATCCGGGACGTGATCCCCTACCCCCGGGCCGCGGGACAGGCGGAGTTTTAACCGGCATGACGATGAAATTACCCGCCCTGCTCCTCCCCGCTTTTTATTTCCTGGCCCCCCTTGCCGCCCAGGTTCCTCCGGGCCTGCCGGAACTGCTGCTTCCCTGTCTGACGGACGCCCCGGAACCGGTCTCCCAGGCGGCGGTACTGATGGATGCCGCCGCCGGTACGGTACTGTATGTTAAAAATCCTGACGAGCCCATATCCCCCGCGTCCCTGACCAAACTGATGACCATGCACCTGGTTTTTCAAGAGGCCGCGGCCAGGGATATTTCACTGGACGAGGAATTCAGTCCCCCCCGGGAAAGCTGGGCCATTAACCAGCCCCCCCGGTCAAGCCTGATGTTCCTGGCCGCCGGGCAGCGGACCAGCCTCCGGGAGCTGCTTTTGGGCCTGGCGGTTCCGTCGGGAAACGATGCCGCGGTGGCGGCGGCCCTGCGTTTTTTCCCCACGGTAAGAGACTTTACCGCCAAAATGAACGGCGAGGCCCGGCGGCTGGGGCTGCGGCAAACCCGTTTTGTAGAGCCCTCGGGGATTTCAGAACACAACATCACCACCGCCGGAGAATTCATCCGCTTTTGCCGGGAATATATCCGGCTCCATCCCGAAAGTCTCACGGAATTTCACTCGGCCCCAGACTTTGCCTATCCAAAAGCAAAAAACGTGGGAGAAATATTCCGGGATAATCCCCGGACCATTGTCCAGCCTAACCACAACACCCTGCTCAAAACCTTTCCCGGTGTAGACGGCCTTAAAACCGGCTATATTGACGAGGCAGGTTACAATATCGCCCTCACCGCCAGCCGGGAAGGAACCCGGTTTATCCTGGTCATCCTCGGCGCTCCCGCCCGGCCCGGCGGGGACCGAATCCGGGACGCCGATGGGGAAAAAATCCTCTCCTGGGCTTTTGATACTTTTAAGACAATCCGGCCGGTCATCGGCGCTCCCGAACCGGTGCGGTTGTGGAAGGGCAAGAGCAATTGGATCAGGAGCATCCCCGCCGAAGGGGCGGAGTTCACCGCTCCGGTAAACCGGGGAAATTCCCTCTGGCTCTCCACGGAGCTAAAAGACCCCCTCATCGCCCCCATTCCCGCGGGCTATCCCCTGGGCAGCCTTATCATCTCCGATGAAGCAGGAGAACTCCGCCGGATTCCCCTGGTAAGCGCGGAGGCATACGAGGCGGGGGGCTTTTTCAAACGCTTCCGGGACAGTGTACAGCTTTTTTTCCGGCGGCTTTCAAAAAAATAATCTAACGGGCATGGTCAATAATTGTGGAAACCGGAACCACCGAATAACCGGAACGGACCAGGGCGTCCAACAGTACCTCAATGCGAAGGTAGAGGTAATCCTTCCGCCCCCCGGGGAGGAGGCCCAGACGGACGGGAATAATGGAACCGGGCCGTTTCATGTTCATGATCCGGTCGATCATGGCGGAAGCGGAATATTGGTTTATCCCCAGGGCCCGCGCGTCGTCCCGGCTGACCCAGTCCAGGGGGTCCACATCCCGGCCCACAGTCAGGTAACCCGCCCGGGAAGCGGCGGCGGCTATTTCCGTGGAGGCGTTAAACAGGGGAGCATGCCAAAGCAGGCTCAGTTCGGCCTCGGCGGCCTGATAATATTCATCTTCGTTCCGGGCAAGACCACGGGTGATAAAATCCACCCCCACCCGGTAACGGGCGTCGGAAAGGTCGATGGGGGCAAAAAACATGGACGCCGCCTCGTGCCCCGCGTTGGCGATGTCCCTGGCGGCCGAAGGATAGCGGCGGATAAATTCGCCGTTTATAAAAAAGGTCGCCCGGATATCGAAACGGTTTAAGGCGTCCAGAACCTGGGGCAGACCAGCGGCGTCATCGTAGAGATCAAAACAAAGGGCCACTTCCCGCAATCCCTCCCTAAGGCCGTGGGTAAAGATCCCCTGGGGAGCGGATTCGATAAGGGAACCGGCCAGAACCCGGGACGGGGAACTTTCCCGGTCATATTGGAGGCCGGGCAGCAGGGGGGCCGTCCCCACAGAAGCGGTATTCCGTATCATGGGAAGGTTCTCGTAGGGGCCGAAACTCTGCCGTTCCAGGTAGACCCGGTAACGGCCGGAGACCAGGGAAGGTTTCCGTACAGGGGGATTTGAAACTTCTGTCCAGGGATTTTTACCGTCGCTGACAAACCAGGTTCCGCCGTTTTTTACGAAAATCCGGCTCCCCTTTTCTTCAAAACCGTATTCCGCCGCACTGGAAAGGCAGATCATGGTCCGCTGGGCGGCAAGACCGCCGGCGCCAGCGGAAAGTTTTATCCGGTCGATCCGTTCCGCATCCCCGGTAATCAATTCTTCATTGTTGATCCACAAGCTGGCGTAAGCCGGGCCGGTTCCCAGGGTCAGTAAAATTCTCCAGTTGATATAATCATAAAGAACGATGCCCCTTTCTCCCCAAAAAAGGGCTTTGGTTCCATCCGGGGAAAGGGCCGCATAGGAACCCACCGGAGTATCCAGGGGGCTGAAAGACATCCGCTCCTGCCCTGTTTCCAAACGCCAGGCCATTACCTGGGCACCTTCATTTTTTAACACCGAAGCGATCACCGTAACCACTCCGGCGGGAGACCACAATACATTGATATTATAGGCGGAACGGGGAATAATCACATAGGGCAAGACGGATTCCAGATCCGATCCGTCCAGGGGATAATAAAAAATATTCCGCCCCCCCTTGGAGAGCAGCAGAGACCGGGAATCCGGCGCTATCCAGAAGGCGTCAAAATTATCGTCAAAATCAAAGGGGAGCTTCCCCGCCACCGTTCCGATTTCCAGAAAATCCGCGTACAGGGCCCGGGCAAAAAGTTCCGAACCCCTGACCTGGTACACCGTGGACCCTTTGAGGTAATAAAAATCGCCCATCCGGGACCAGGATACCGCGTTAATCGCCCCGTCGCCGATGAGGCGGTACCGCTCATCCACCGGGGCGGCAGAGGCGGAATGAACCGGGTAATAAAACAGCCTTCCCCCCCGGCTGTACACAAAAACCCGGGAATCGGGGCTCCAGCAGGCGGGGAAAAAACGGTCCGGCCGCTCCACATTCCGGGCGACGACCCGTCCGGCGCCTCCGGTAACATCAACAAGAACCAGATTGCCATAGGCAGGGCTCACGGGATCTACATACAAGACCCAACGGCCGTCCTGGGAGGCGGCCATATCTTCCACCCGCCCTCCCACGGCGGGAGACCCGGCGGCAAAAGATGAAAATCCGGGAATATTCCGGGGAAGCCCCCCGGTAACAGACAGCCGCAGGGCGCCAAAGGCGTTCCGGATTTGCAGGATCCGGCCGTTTCCGATAAGTTCCATTTTTTCAGGAAAGGCGGTGATCTGCCGGAGGGCCAGATCGGTCAGCCGGGAAATAAAAACACTGCTTTGGGGATACGCGCCATTACCGGATGATTCGGCCTGAAAAAGCAGCCGGTTATCATCGGACAGGTCAAGGCCCCGGAAATTAACCTTGGCAAAAACCGGGGAGAGAGGGAGAGTCAGAACAAGAAGGGAACAACATAAAACAGCCCCGGCTTTCATATCAACCGGCCCCGCTTTTGTCCCACAGGAGCGCCAGGGCGTCCAGTTCCTGTTCCAAAACGGCCAGGCGTTTTTCCATCTCCCGGATCCGGCGGATAGAATATTGAACCTTCCGGTCCCAAAGACGATCGCAGGTTTGATCCAGCACCGTTTCAAAAGCAGGGGAGGCAGAAAGCGCCGCAGGTTTTTCGCGGGAATTCATAACATAAGTGTACTATTTTATCCGGGGTCTGTCCATAAAACCCCTGTTTTACCGGCAATTCCGAATTTAACTATTCCAGAACCGAAAAGAGA